>JAITWC010000038.1 GCA_031285485.1 Alistipes sp. | reverse complement strand
ATCGCCAATCGGCAAAGTGTACGATCCCGACGAGGGCCGCACCTACACTTTCGGCGACGGGCAGACCCCGGGGCCGTGGTGCGTGAAACTCTACGAGGCGCTACGCGGGATCCGGTTGGGAGAAAGAGAAGACGTTCACAGTTGGAATACCGTTTTGTAAGGTAAGCGTTCGGTAAAGTGCATATTGTGAGTAATATTCAAAGGCTTTAGTTTTGCGTCATGAGACGATGTTTTGGCCCCGTCTCCTGTCGGGGACGGCGTCGAACGCAACGCCGCGCACCCCGAAAAGGAACGCGCGGCGGGACGGGAGCCGGCATTGTTTACTCCCCGAAAAACGTTACCTTTACCACCACATAAATTTTACGACGGAAATATGGCAGCACAGAAACCTTCGATACCCAAGGGGACGCGCGATTTCGGGCCGGTCGAGATGACGCGGCGCAACTATATCTTCGACACCTGCCGCGAGGTGTTCCGCCTTTTCGGCTACGCGCCCATCGAGACCCCCGCGATGGAAAATCTCTCCACCCTCCTCGGCAAGTACGGCGAGGAGGGCGACAAACTGCTGTTCAAGGTTCTAAATTCGGGAGAGTATCTCGATGCTTTGGAAGCGAAAACCAGAGGATTGAATGACAAGGAATTGAGACAATTGATTGAATTATCAGATTCAACTATTCTTGCGGCGATTCGATTTGTGAGAGATGAAATTCATTCCTTTGACACAGCTAAAACGATGGAGGAAGAATACCATCGCAAGTTCTCCGAGATAGAGGAAAGAAATTTGGGAAGATTTATTTTTTCGTATAGCAGTGGAAAGAAGAGAGGTGAAAAACAATTGTCTGCATTGGGAAAGTACGTTGAAACGATAACACCAAATAAGTTACGTGGATATGTAAAACAGGCAATCCGACAATCCAAGCTAAGTAATTTAAAACATACCTCTGCGCTGACACAAAGGATTTCCGAAAAGGGCCTGCGGTACGACCTGACGGTGCCCTTCGCACGCTATGTGGTGCAGCATCAGAACGAGATAGCCTTCCCGTTCAAGCGCTACCAGATGCAACCAGTGTGGCGCGCTGACCGTCCGCAAAAGGGGCGCTACCGCGAGTTCTACCAGTGCGACGTGGACGTTATCGGCAGCCGTTCGCTGCTGAACGAGGTGGAACTGGTGCAGATCGTCGAGGCGGTCTTCGCGCGCCTCGGGGTGGCGGTGACGCTCAAACTCAACAACCGCAAGATACTCGCCGGCATCGCCGAGACCATCGGCCACGCCGACCGGCTCGTGGACATCACCGTGGCGATCGACAAACTCGAAAAGATCGGCATGGAGGCGGTCAGGGCCGAGCTTGCCGAAAAAGGGATCGACGCGGCGGCGGTCGCCCGACTCGATCCGATCCTCGCGCTGAGCGGCTCGAACAGCGAAAAACTCGACCGGCTGGCCGACGCTTTGAAAGGTTCCGAAACGGGACTGGCGGGCATCGACGAGATGCGTTTTGTATTCGACACGGCCGCGGCGCTTGAAATCCCGCTGGACGTGGAACTCGACCTGTCGCTCGCCCGCGGGCTGAACTACTACACCGGCACGATATTCGAGGTCAAGGCGCGCGATTGGCCCATCGGCAGCATCTGCGGCGGCGGGCGGTACGACAACCTGACGGGGATCTTCGGCATGCCCGGTGTGTCGGGCGTGGGCATCTCGTTCGGTGCCGACCGCATCTACGACGTGATGGAGGGCCTCGGGCTGTTTCCCGACGGGGTGGCGGGTGGCACGAGGGTGATGTTCGTCAACTTCGGCGGCGAGGAGGAACTCGCCTCGCTGCGCCTGTTGGCCGGAGTGCGCGCCGCGGGCATCCCCGCCGAGATCTACCCCGACGCCGCGAAGATGAAAAAACAGATGGAGTGGGCCAACCGCCGCGCCATCCCGTTCGTGGCGATCGTCGGCGGGGAGGAGATGGCTTCGCGCACGGCGACCCTCAAAAACATGGCGACCGGCGAGCAGACGGGCGTTCCGTTCGACAGGTTGGCCGAGACAATAAAATAAGATGACAGGAATGGATATGAGATTGTTGAAACACACGGTGGTCGCGACTTTGGCGGCGTCGATGTTGCCGTTTGTGGCCTGCGGACAGATCAGGCAGCGGCCCGCGCATCCCACACAGCAGGAGTTGAGGGAGATGTCGTCGCAGGGCGACAAACTCGTCGAGTTTTACCGCATCATGGCAAGCAACTATCTCGACACGATGAACTACGAGGCGGTGGTAGAAAAGGGGATCGTCGGCATGCTCGCCGAACTCGACCCCCACTCGGTGTACCTCACGGCAAAGGAACAGCAAACGTCGAGCGAGGAGCTGGGCGGAGGGTTCAGCGGCATCGGCATCGAGTTCAACACGATGGCCGACACCATCATCGTGGTCAACACCATAGTCGGAGGCCCGGCCGAGGTGGTGGGGCTGCTGCCGGGCGACCGCATCGTGACGATCGACGGCAAAAACGCCGTCGGCATCGAGCGCAACGACGTGCCCCGCTACCTGCGCGGGCCTAAAGGTACGAAGGTCGAGGTGGGGGTGTTCCGCCGCGGTACGTCCGGCAACCCCGCCTTCACCATCACCCGCGACGACATTCCGATCAACACCGTCGACGCGGCCTACCGGCCCGATCCGCGAACCGGCTATATCAAGGTTAACCGTTTCGGCGCCACGACGGGACGCGAGTTCGCCGAGGCGTTCGAAAAGATAGGCTCCGAGGGCAGCCCGATCGACGGCCTGATCCTCGATCTGCGCGGTAACGGCGGCGGGTTCCTGCCTGAGGCGATCCGTATGAGCGAGTTCTTCCTCGACAGGGGGCAACGCATAGTCTCCACAGAGGGCAACATGTATCCCCCGCAAAAAGTCGACGCCCAGACCGACGGTACCTACAACAGGGGACGCCTCGTGGTGCTGGTCGACGAGTCGTCGGCCTCGGCCTCGGAGATAGTGGCCGGAGCGGTGCAGGATTGGGACAGGGGAGTGATCGTCGGACGAACCACTTTCGGCAAAGGGCTAGTGCAGCGCGAGTTCCCGCTCAGCGACGGATCGGCCGTGAGGCTCACCATTGCCAAATACCTCACCCCTACCGGACGCGCCATCCAGCGACCCTACCGGCCCGGACACTCCGACGAATACTACCGCGAGCACATCGAAATGATGTCGGCCGCCGCCGACTCCCCGGCCACCGACTCCGCCACCCTCGCGGCCCCGGCCTACTGCACGATGCGCAGCGGACGAACGGTGTACGGTGCGGGAGGAATACGCCCCGACATAGTGATCCCCGCCGATACCGCCGGCTACTCGCCCTACTGGTCGACACTGATACGCACCGGCCGCCTTCGCGAGTTCGTCCAGAGCCACCTCGACGACCACCGTGCCGAGATCACGAGACAGTTCCGCGACGTGCAGAGCTACATCGATCGGTTCGACGCCACCACACTCCTGTCCGCCCTCGCCGACCACGCCGCGGCACACGGAACAGAGCGCGATCCGGAAGGCATGGGACGTTCGAAAACGTGGATCGCCTCGCAGATCAAAGCCCTCATAGCCCAGCAGTTGTGGGAGACGGAGGGATATTACAGGGTGACCCATGCAACGGTCGACGACACTTTCCAACGGGCACACCGGGCGATGCTACGCTGGTACGAAACCGCGGGCG
>JAITWC010000037.1 GCA_031285485.1 Alistipes sp. | reverse complement strand
GACAAGACCGGCACGCTGACACGCAACCACATGACGATAGTGAAGCTGTGGAGCTTCGGCGGCGAGGTGCGCGAGGTGGAGAAACTATCGGAAGAGGCTTTCCGCCGGTACGAAATGCTAGCGAGGTGTTCCATCCTTGCCAACGACGCCCGGCTGACCGACGTCGACAAGGACGGCGTGATGGAGCCCGTCGGCGATCCGACCGAGATCGCCATGCTCGACCTGGGGATGAAATACGGAATGTCTAAGGAGGCTCTGGAGGGCGACAACCCCCGTGTGGCCGAGATACCGTTCGATTCCGAGCGCAAGATGATGACCACCGTCCACCGCCGCAAGGGACAGGCCCATCTCGTGGCCGTGAAGGGCGGCACGGACGAACTGTTGGCCTGCTCGGAACGAATTCTCGACGGCGGCAAGGTGCGCGGGATGACCGACGCCGACCGCGAAAATATCCGCGCGGTGAACGTCGGGATGGCCGAGAACGCGCTCCGGGTGCTGGCCGTGGGTATGGACGAGATCGACGAGGTGCCGGATAAGGTTTCGGTGGAGACGCTCGAACGTAACTTCGTGTTTGTTGGGCTGCTGGGTATGATCGACCCACCCCGCGATGAAGTCAGGGCCGCCGTGACCCGCTGCCGCGAGGCGGGTATCAAACCGGTGATGATAACCGGCGACCACCGCATCACCGCCGTCACCATTGCCCGTTCGCTGGGCATCATGCAGGAGGGCGACAGGGCCATCACCGGCGTCGACCTCGAAAAGATGAACGACGAGGAACTCGGGGCCGCCGTCAAGGGGATCGCCGTCTACGCCCGCGTCGCACCCGAACACAAGGTGCGCATCGTGCGCGCGTTCCAGGCCCACGGAAAGATCGTGGCCATGACCGGCGACGGAGTGAACGACGCCCCGGCGCTGAAACTTGCAGACATAGGCGTGGCGATGGGCATCACCGGTACCGACGTGAGCAAGGAGGCCGCCGACGTGGTGCTGACCGACGACAACTTCGCAACGATAGTGGCTGCCGTGGAGGAAGGGCGGTCGATCTACGACAATATCCTTAAAGTTATTCAGTTCCTGCTGTCGACCAACATAGGTGAGATACTGGTACTGCTGGTGGCGGTGTTGCTCAACTGGGACACGCCGCTGCTGCCGATCCACATCCTGTGGATAAATCTGGTGACCGACTCGCTGCCCGCCCTCGCGCTGAGCGTCGATCCTCCCGCGCCGGGCATTATGCGGCGGCCTCCGGTCGATTCGCGCCGCGGCATCATGACGGGGTCGTTCGCGGTGCGCATCGTGCTTCAGGGGATCATGATCGGGGGGCTGTCGCTCATCGCCAACCGCCTCGGTTTCGCCATGAATCCCGGCGCGCCCGAACTTGCCGCCGAACATGCCCACACGATGACCTTCGCAACCCTCGCCTTCTCGCAGATCATGCTGATACTCGGAACCCGGTCGAACACCGTGTCGGCGTTCCGCGGAATGTTTACCAACGGCTGGCTGTGGGGCGCCTTCGCGGTTGTATCGGCCATGATGTGGGTGGTGCTCGAAGTGCCGGCACTCAAGCCGATATTCCATATCTCGAACCTTGCCTGGGCCGAGTGGGCGTGGGTGTTGGGGTTGAGTGTCGCCCCGCTCTTCTTCACCGAGGCTGCCAAACTCATGGCACGAATCTCACGCCGCCGGTCATGACAGCGCTCTTCCACGATGTGATTTTCGGGCCGGTGCGCAGCAGGCGGCTCGGGCTTTCGCTGGGAGTGAACCTGTTGCCCACATCGGCCAAGCTGTGTAACTTCAACTGCATCTACTGCGAGTGCGGATGGAGCACGCCCGAAAAGGGTAAGTTCAATTCGCGGGAGTATGTGCGCCGGTTGTTGGACGGGAAGTTGCGCGGTATGGCGGCCGCGGGCGAGTGTCCCGACGTGATAACCTTCGCCGGGAACGGCGAGCCGACGACCCACCCCGACTTCGAGGCGATAATCGACGACACGCTGAGGCTGAGGGATGAGGTTTACCCCGCGAGCCGCGTGTCGGTGCTGAGCAACGCCACAATGATCGGTCGCGAGAGCGTCCGCCGGGCCCTGCTGAGGGTCGATAACAATATCCTTAAACTCGACTCGGCGTTCGACGACACCGTGCGCCTCATCGACGATCCGCGGGGGGGGTACTCAGTGGCGGAGACGGTCGCGAACATGAAGCTGTTCGAGGGGCAGCTCACTATCCAGACGATGTTCCTGCGCGGAGAATACGCCGGGCGCAGGGTCGATAACACCACTGCGCGGGAGGTCGAGGCCTGGCTCGAACTCGTCGGGCAGATCGCTCCGCGGCAGGTGATGATCTACACCATAGACCGCGACACCCCCGCCCCGAACCTTGAAAAGGTGGCGGTGGAGGAGCTGCGCGCGATCGCGGCACGGGTCGAAGCCCTCGGCATCCCCGTCTCCGTCGCCGGATGAGAAGAATGAAATCAAACAATCCAAACATATTGAAAATGAAACCGCTTAAAACCCTTATCCCGATCCTTGCCGCGGCGGTCGTTACGGCCTGCGGCACGGGCACACCGGAATGGACGTCGCTCATGCCCGACGCCGAAATGTCGAACTGGCGAACCGTGGATGGAAATCCCCACCCCGAAACGACCCCCGAAGAGATCGTCATCGCCAACGACAAGGTGATGATCTACGGCCCGGCCGACACCGAAGCCGCGCTGCCCGGGTTCCGCAACTTTGTATTCTCGGCCCGGGTGTCCACCTCCGAGGGCGCCGCCTCGTCGATGTGGTTCCACCACGGCGACGGCTACGGCTACGAGATCGCCCTGGGCAACAAACGCCTCGACGCCGGAAGGCTCAAACGGGGCAGTCTGGTGAACGTGCGCAACATCTACAAAAGCATGGCCCCGGACGGCGAGTGGTTCGACCTGACGGTAACCGTGAAAGGCAAACAGATCGCCGTCGAGCTCGACGGCGTGCTGCTGGTCGATTACGTCGAGCCTGCCGAGCCGTTCCGCCTGACCGGGGGAATGGGACGGCTGGGTGCGGGAACGTTCGTGTTCGACTCCTATGAGGGTACCACCCGCCTGCGCGACGTGAAGATGCAGGCACTGGCCGACGACGCCACGGGACGCACCGACGCCGCGGACGAGACCGCCGACCCCGTGATGGATCTCACGCAGAGAGGTTTCCCCGTCATCGACAACCACGTCCACCTCAAGGGCTGGAACCTCGCCCAGGCGATGGAGAACTCGCGCCGCACCGGGATATTCTACGCCATAGCTCCAAACTGCGGGATCGGTTTCCCGATAACCGACGACGCCGGGATCGACGCCTACATCGACACCACGCGCAACGTGGCCGCTTTCCGCGCCATGCAGGGCGAAGGGAGGGAGTGGCCCGCGACGTTCTCCGAGGCGAGCCGCAGGAAGTTCGACTTCGTGTTCACCGACGCCATGACATTCATCGACCACGCCGGACGGCGCACGAGGCTGTGGATCGACGACGAGGTGGTGATCGACATCCCGGTGGAGCGGTACATGGACCAGATCGTAGACCGCGCCGTGGGCGTGGTATCGGACGAGCCGCTGGATGTATACGTCAATCCGTTCTTCCTGCCCACCGCCATGAGGGGCGACTTCGAAACGCTCTGGACCGACGAACGGGTCGCACGGGTGGTCGAGGCGCTCGCCGCCCGCGGAGTGGCGCTCGAAGTGAACGCATACTACCGGATCCCCGGCGCGCGCATAATCCGCGCCGCGATGGACGCCGGCGTGAAGCTGTCGTTCGGCACCAACAACTACGACGCCAACATCGGCACGCTGGAATACTGCATCGAAATGGTGCGGGAGTTGGGCATCACGCCGGAACACATGTTCTTCCCCGAAAACATGTGACGTCGGGCGGAGCTTTGCGGACGACGGTAACGGCGGGGCGGACTGACACGCTCCGCCGTTGCTGTCGCCCCGGGGCGCAAGAGTGTTTTCGGTCTCGGACAGACTTGCGTCGACCGACGCAACAGTGTTTTTGGCCTCGGACAGACTTGCGTCAGCCGACGCAACAGTGTTTTTGCCCTCGGGCAGACTTGCGTCAGCCGACGCAACCATGTTTTTGGCCTCGGGCAGGGTTGCGTCGACCGACGCAACCCTGACACCGCCCCGCTAATAACCCAGGATGCGCATCATCGAACGATAGCTCTGCTCCTTGGCGAACAGTCGCGTGTAGTGCTCGGTGTCGCCCTTGTCGCGGTCGATGATGATGTGCTTGGGTGCGGGGATCAGGCAGTGCTGGATGCCGCCGAAACCACCCAGCGACTCCTGGTAAGCTCCGGTGTGGAAAAAGCCGATGTACTGCGGATTGCCGTTGGTGAGTTTGGGCAGGAAGATGGCGTTGGTGTGCGCCTCGCCGCTGTAATAGTCCTCGCTGTCGCACGTCAGGCCGCCCAGGAACACCCGCTGGTACTCCTTGTCCCAGTTGTTGATCGCAAGCATGATGTAGCGCTGGTGGATGCCCCACGTGTCGGGCAGGGTGGTGATGAACGAGGAGTCGATCATGTACCAGAACTCGCGGTCGTTCTGCTGCTTCTGGTTGACTATCGAGTAAAGCACCGCGCCGCTCTCGCCAACCGTGAACGACCCGAACTCGGTGAACAGGTGCGGCTCCTCGATGCCCTGCGAGTTGCAGATGTTCTTGATCTGAGCCACGATCTCCTCGGCCATGTACTCGTAGTCGAACTCGAAACCGAGCGAGGTGCGGATCGGAAACCCGCCGCCGATGTTAAGCGAGTCCAGCTCGGGGCAGATCTTCTTCAGCTCGCAGTAGAGGTTGACGCACCGGTTCAGCTCGTTCCAGTAGTAGGCCGTGTCCTTGATGCCGGTGTTGATGAAGAAGTGCAGCATCTTCATCTCGTATTTCCTGTTGGGCTTGATGCCCTGTTTGTAGAGCTCCAGCACGTCGTTGTAGCGGATCCCGAGGCGCGAGGTGTAGAAGTCGAACTTGGGCTCCTCCTCGGCGGCGATGCGGATGCCTATCTTGCAACGCTTATCGAGCACGCCGTTGAACAGATCGAGCTCCTCCTTGTTGTCGAGGATGGGGATGGTGTTCACGAATCCCGAGTTGACCAGTGCGGCGATGTTCTCGACGTACTGCGGCCGCTTGAAACCGTTGCATATTATGTAGGTGTCCTTTTCGATCAGTCCCTCCTCGTAGAGCGAGTTGATGATGTGGATGTCGTAGGCCGACGACGTTTCGAGGTGGATATCGTTCTTGAGCGCCTCTTCGAGTATGAACGAGAAGTGCGAACTTTTGGTGCAGTACGAGTAGTTGTAGGTGCCGTGGTAGTCAACCTTTGCCATCGCGACGTTGAAGAGGCGTTTGGCCTTGTTGATCTGCTGCGATATCTTCGGAAGGTAGGTGATCTTGAGCGGCGTGCCGTACTGTTTGATCAAATCCATCAGAGGCACGTCGTGGAAATTAAGCTCGGCATCATCCACCGTAAACTCCTCCTGCGGGAACTCGAAGGTCTGTTCGATAAGATCGATGTACTTGTTCTTCATAATGTGGCTCGTCTGCGTTATAAAAAAAAGTTTCAATCCGGCCCACGCGGATTATCCCGCGTTACGGAGTGCAAAGGTATTCTATTGTTTTGGATATTCACGCGAAACGTTGTAATTTTGCGGTCATGGTAGGAAAAGTCATACGCGACTACATGGAGGGCGGGGCCAAAAAGCTCACCGTGCCCGGTTTCGGAACGTTCATGCGACGCGAAAGCACCCAAGGAGGCGGCAGCGCCCACGGCGATGTTATTTTTGTGGATTTGCTGCGAGGTGACGATGGAACCCTGAGCGAGTTGGTCGAAGATTGCGGCGGTTACTCCGAACTCGAAGCGATGGCCCGGATCGACCGTTGGATTTTCGAGACGCGCAACGCCGTCGAACGCAACGGCAGCGCTGCCATCGAAGGGTTCGGCACGCTCACCGTCGATCACAAGGGGGTCTACAAGTTCAGCCACTCGCCCTCGATCCGCCCGACGAAGGAGACCGCGGTGCAGGAGAGTTTGTTCGGAGCGAGGACAACAGGCGCCGGCACGCGTCCGTCGGTTAAACCCGACGGCGATGAAAAAAAGGATTTTGTTTCCCATCGAGGTTTGAAACCCTCGAATGCAGAGCCTCGGGAATCCCCAGGGCGCACTCCGCAAAAGGGCATTGGGCCGACACCAAAAAAACGCGGGCAAGCAACGAAACCCACGCACACTGATACGATACTGATAGTGGCAATAATAGCCGCTGCAATAGCCTTGGTGGCACTGATATTCGGAATGTCGTCGTCGGGCATGCCTTTCCTGTCGAAATAACCCAACCCGAAAAGACGAATGGCAGAGATAGAGATACAGTCGGTAAAACACCGGTTCGGAATAATCGGAATGAGCGAAAAGATGAACGCCGCCCTCGAAGTGGCGCTGCGTGTCGCTCCCACCGATCTGAGCGTGTTGGTGGCGGGTGAGAGCGGAGTGGGTAAGGAGTTCTTTCCGCAGGTGGTGCATGCTTACAGCCCGCGCAAACACGGTAAATACGTTGCGGTCAACTGCGGCGCGATCCCCGAAGGCACGATCGAGGCCGAGCTGTTTGGCCACGAGAAGGGCTCTTTCACCGGAGCCGTCGAGGCGCGCAAGGGGTATTTCGAGGAAGCCGACGGCGGCACAATCTTCCTCGACGAGGTGGCCGAGTTGCCGCTCGCCACGCAGGTGCGCCTGCTGCGGGTGCTGCAAACGGGTGAATACATCCGCGTGGGCTCGTCACGCAGCCAGAAGACCGACGTTCGTGTGGTGGCCGCAACTAACAAACACCTGCCCGACGCCATGGCCGCGGGACGTTTCCGCGAAGACCTCTACTACCGGCTCAACACCGTGCCGATAGCCGTACCGCCGCTGCGCGAACGGCGTGAGGATATATTCCTGCTCTTTCGCAAGTTTGCCGCCGACATTGCCACGACATACCGCATGCCGGTGATTCAGCTTGACGCCGATGCACGGGTGCTGCTTGAAAGTTACTCGTGGCCCGGCAATGTGCGTCAACTCAAGAACGTGGCCGAGCAGATATCGGCCGTCGAACAGGCGAGGGTCATAGGCGCCGACATCCTGCGCCACTACCTGCCCGCTGACCAGCCCTCTAGCGTGATGACCTTTGCGGCGGAACATGGCGGGAGAGGAGTGCACATGCCAGGCGACGAACGTGAAATACTCTACCGGATACTTTTCGACATGAGGGCCGACATAGCCGAGGTGCGCCGCACGGTCGAGGAACTGCGTCGCCGGGGCGACGAACTCACTGCCGCCGTTCCCCGCAGCGAGGTGGCGGGACTTCTACCGTCTGCGACCGGATTGTCGCACTATGAGGATATCGACGAGAGCGAGGTTATTCCCGCCGATGCCGATCCCGTGACCAAGGACGACGCTACTCGCGAGGCGATAACAAAAGCATTGCAACGCGCGGGCGGCAAAAGAAAAGAGGCGGCGCGTATGTTGTTTATCTCCGAACGAACGTTATACAGGAAGATCAAAGAATTAGGAATCGAAACATGATGAGATCATTCAAAAAAACAGCCGTGGCGTTTGCGCTCGCGGGAGTGCTTACCGGTCTCAGCGGCTGTTCGTACATAGCCTCGGTGTTTGGTCTTAGCGGAACATACTCTTTCACGGGGGCCAACATCCCCGATGCCGCATCTACATTCAGCGTCGCCTACATTGCCAACAGCACCCCCGAATTCCCCACGCTGGCCACCGCTCTGACCGAAGGTCTTCGCGACAGGTTCATTCGCCAGACACGGCTCTCGATGGTGTCCGAGGGGGGTGACCTCGCTTTCGAGGGCGATATTGTAACGGCCGTCGAAGCACCCGCCACGATCGAGGCCTCGGACAGAGGACAGGATGCCGGTTCGACACGTAACCGCATGACCGTCACCGTGCAGATGATGTTCACCAACGAAGTGCAGCCCGATCTGAGTTTCCAAAGCAGGCAGTCGTTCAGCGCTTACGTCGATTACAACGTCACCGACAGACCCTCCGCTGACAACCAGTTGGTCGAGAATCTGGTGGAAATACTCGTCGAAAATATCTTCAACGCCGCCGTGGCGCAACAGTGGTGATGACGGCTCTTGGCGAATATATGGCGGGACGGGGCGCCGTGCCCACGAGGCGGGAGTTGAACCGCATTCTCGACCGCTACGAATGGTTTACCCTCGCACGGAGGGCACGGGCGCTTGTCACCGGCGAACCAGACTCGTCGCTCGTTCTGCCGCTCATATTCTGGCCAACTGTCGAGCCGTGCACGAGGGAAGTTCCCGATTCCATTCCTTGGGCGGCAGTCGGAACGACTGACTGTGTGGCAAAAGAAACAAAAGGTAACGACCTCATAGACCGCTTCATAGCCCACGGAGACTACCGGATAGTGCCGAGCGACGAGGCGTACGAAGTGGAGGTTGAAGTGGACATCGACCCGCAGATGGTAACTCCCGAGCTCGCCGCGATCTACCGCTCGCAGGGCCTCGTAGCCGAAGCCGAAAAAAT
>JAITWC010000014.1 GCA_031285485.1 Alistipes sp. | reverse complement strand
TCACCGCGCGCTCCTTGAACGCACGATCGTAATTCCTTTTTTCAATGCTCTTTTCCATTGCCCAAAGTTAAGTTTTGTTTTGGCTTAACTTTTTGTGCGGGCTAAGTTAGGAACTCCAGTGCCTATCAGCATTCAAAAAACTACATCGTATCTATAAACCATTGGCTTAACTTTTTATGCGGGCTAAGTTAGGAACTCCAACTCATTTACGCCCCGTTTTGCCGTTTTGTGAGAAGGAATACCTACCTTTGCGGGCAAGCAAACGGGCAGAAGTGTCTTGAAATCGGGCTGCCGCAACGCTCCGGGATAACCTGCCGAAAAGCGACGTGGTTACGAATCCGGTTATGTTGCGGGGCGTTAAGTGGCTTAACGATGACTTTCCGGGGTTTCCCCGCAACCTCATTCTCACTTAAACACTTGGTCTTTCAACATACTTTCATCAAATCGCTCAAAATTGCTTTATGTGTATATTTGGCAACAATAGACGATTGAACCATGGCGAAGAAAAAAGAGCCCACGTTGTATGACAAGTTTACGACCCGGAAGGCCGTGAGGATATTCTGGATCGTCGTCTCTGCCCCTTTCGCGCTGCTGCTGTTTCTGCTGGCTCTGGCGGCTGTCGGGGCGTTCGGCAAACTGCCCACGTTCGAGGATCTTGAGAACCCCAGGAGCAACCTCGCCACCGAGATCATCTCGGAGGACGGCAAACTGCTCGGCACATACTACCACGACAACCGCACCATAGTCGGCTACGAGGAACTGACGCCCGACATAGTGGCGGCGCTCGTCTCCACCGAGGATGTGCGTTACTACGGTCACAGCGGTATAGACTACGTTTCGCTGGCACGCGTGGCGCTGCGCACCGTGGGACTCGGCCAAAGGCAGGGCGGCGGCTCGACCATCACCCAGCAGTTGGCCAAGAATCTCTTCCCACGTCGCGCCCGTAGCCGCAACCCCATAGTGCGCAACGCCGTACTCGTGACCGACAAGCTCAAGGAGTGGGTGATAGCCGTCAAACTTGAGTACAACTACACCAAGGAGGAGATCATAGCCATGTATCTCAACACGATGGAATACGGCTCCAGCTCCTTCGGCATCAAGACGGCGGCCAACACATTTTTCGGGAAATCGCCCTCCCAGCTCAACATTCAGGAGAGCGCCCTGCTGGTGGGGGTTGTCAACGCCCCATCGCGGTACAGCCCCGTGAGCAACTACGACAACTCCATACGCCGGCGCAACACCGTCCTCAACCGCATGGAGAGAGTTGGTTACATCACCCGTGAGCAACTCGACTCGCTGTCGACACTCCCCATCGAACTCGATTTCCACCCCGTGGCCCACGACCGGGGATCGGGAACATACTTCCGCGAGATGCTGCGCCAGGTGATGCAGGCCGAAAGGCCCAAGCGCAGCGACAGCAGATACCTGCCCGGAAGACCGGGGGACTACGACTTCCAATACGAACTCGAACGCTGGGAGACCAACCCCCTCTACGGCTGGGTGCACAAGAACAAGAAGGCCGACGGAACCCCCTACGACATCTACCGCGACGGGTTGAAGATCTACACGACCATCAACTCGTCGATGCAGCGCTACGCCGAGGAAGCGGTCGAACAGCAACTGCGCGACGCGATCCAGCCAGCAATGGAGAGGCAGTACCGCAACTCGCGCACGGTGTTCATCAACCAGACCCAGGCCCAGATCGACCAGTTGGTGAACAACGCCATGCGTTACTCCGAAAGATACAGGGCGATGCAGGCAGCCGAAGCGAGCCGCGAGCAGATCGAAGCGGCGTTCAACACTCCGGTTGCGATGAAACTGTTCTCTTACAGCGGCACCCGCGACACGGTGATCACGCCGCGCGACTCGATCATCCACTTCAAGAAACTGATGCGCGCCTCGACCATAGCCATCGAGCCGCGCACGGGTCACGTCAAGGCCTACGTCGGCGGCCCCGACTTCCGCTTCTTCAAGTACGACATGGCCTGGCAGGGCAAGCGGCAGTGCGGATCGACCATCAAGCCGTTCGTCTACACGTTCGCCTTCTCGCAACTCGGCCTCGACCCATGCTACCCCGTGCCCAACTATCAGGTGACAATCGAAACCACAACCGGCACCCCGTGGACACCCAAGGAGGCGGGCAACGTGGAGTACGACGGGGAGATGCGCCCGCTCAAATGGGGTCTCCAGAACAGCCGCAACAACTACACGGCATGGGTGATGAAACAGATCGGTTCGCCCGAGGCCGTGGCCGACTTCATCAACCGGATGGGCATCCGCAGCTACATCTACCCCGCTTACGCCCTTGTGCTGGGCACGATGGACGTGTCGCTGTTCGAACTCGTGGGAGCATACACAACTTTCGCCAACAAGGGCATGAGCACCGAACCGATATTCGTGGTGAGGATCGAGGACCGTCAGGGCAACCTCATCTCGTCGTTCCTGCCCGAGACGCGCGAGGCGATCAAGGAGCAGGCCGCCTACACCACGCTTCAGGTGTTGGAGGATGTGGTGAACGCCGGAACGGGCAACCGCCTGCGCCGCGCACCGTTCTCCTTCACGGGTGAGATCGGCGGCAAGACAGGCACCACCGACGACAACCGCGACGCATGGTTCGTCGGGGTGACGCCCAACCTTGTGGCCGGAGCGTGGGTCGGCGGCGAAGACCAGAGCGTCCACCCGCGCGTGGGCGGCGAAGGAGCGGTGATGGCCCTGCCGATAGTCGGCGAGTTCATGAAACGGGTCTACAACGACCCCAAGTTGGGGGTCCGCCAGACCGACACGTTCGAAATTCCCCCCGGAGGAGGTTTCGGCTGCACCGGCACCGCTACCATCGCCCCGACAACCGGGACCGTTGAAAATGACGAGTTTTTCGATTAGTTTGTTAAAATTCCATGTTTTTTGCGAAACTAAAACCCCGCGTGCTATTTTTGCCGCGAGAAAAACGGGCACGACAACGGTAAAACAGCTGTCGTGAAGGCAGTGTAGGAATACGACGGCATCAAAACGGTTGTTTGGGGGCCGGTGTAGGGATACGACGGGGCAAAACAGGTTGTTTTGGGGCCAGCGTATTGGTACGACGGGGCAAAAACGGTCGTTTTGGGGGCAGTGTAGGGATACGACGGGGCAAAATAGATTGTTTTGGGGGCGGCGTATCGGTACGACGGGGCAAAAACAGTCGTTTGGGGGTCAGCGTAGGGATACGACGGGTTCAAAACGTGTTTATCGCCGCCACGATTGCGAACAATTCCGTTGAACCGGGAAACACCCGCAACAAACCGATCGTCAAAATGCCAAAAAATATTTAACGCAACACTAATTGATTAATACTCATAATTGAAGATGAAGGCAGCAATCGTAGGCGTGAGCGGCGCCGTGGGACAGGAGTTTTTAAGGATCCTCGCCGAGAGGGATTTCCCGTGCGACGAACTCGTGCTTTTCGGGTCGGAGCGCAGCGCGGGGCGCGAGTACGGGTTCCGCGGCAAAACGATAAAAGTGCAACTGTTGCGTCACGGCGACGACTTCAAAGGCATCGACGTCGCGTTCGTGAGCGCGGGCGGCGGAACCTCCAAAGAGTTTGAAAAAGACATCACGCGCCACGGCACGGTAATGATCGACAATTCGAGCGCCTTCCGCATGGACGACGACGTGCCTCTGGTGGTGCCCGAGGTGAATGGAGCCGACGCCCTCGACGCACCGCGCGGGGTGATCGCCAACCCCAACTGCTCCACGATCCAGATGGTGGTGGCGCTTCAGGCCATCGAGCAGCTCTCGCACATCAGGCGCGTTCGCGTCGCGACCTACCAGGCGTCGAGCGGAGCCGGAGCGGCGGCAATGGCCGAGCTTGAGGAACAGACACGCGAGGTGATGGCGGGCCGGAGCGCGACGGTGAACAAGTTCGCCCACCAGCTGGCGTTCAACGTGATCCCCCATATCGACGTCTTCACCGACAACGGCTACACGAAGGAGGAGCTGAAGATGCACTTCGAGACCCGCAAGATCATGCACAGCGACGTGGCCGTGAGCGCGACCTGCGTGCGCGTGCCGGTGATGCGCGCCCATTCCGAGAGCGTTTGGGTCGAGACCGAGCGGCCGCTCACCCCGGCGCAGGTACGCGAGGCGTTCGAAGCGTTCGGCGGCATAACCGTGCAGGACGCCCCGGCCGATAAAATCTACCCGATGCCGCTGTTTATCGCCGACACCGACGACGTTTACGTGGGCCGCATCCGCGCCGACATCGCCGACCCGTGCGGCATGACGTTCTGGTGCGTGGCCGACCAGATCCGCAAGGGTGCGGCGCTCAACGCCGTCCAGATCGCGGAATATTTGACAGCCCGGGGTAAACTTTAAGTAAACCGCCCCGCGGCGAAACAAGCTAAAGCAGATCGACGGCGCGGGGGCCGTCGATCTGTCGTTCCGAACAAATGCGAGGAACCTACCCTGCCGGAATAATTTGTTAACTGAAAAATAAACCGAAAAACTTTCCCCGTAAAATACTAAACCCGAAATTTGCGGGACAAATTTTATAAGGAACGATATGAAGAAAACGATGGAAGAAGTGGTCTCAAGAGGGATCGTGGAGAGTTACTTTGAGAAATTGACGGGCAACCTGTCGGTCGACGCGGCCATAGTGGGCGGCGGGCCTTCGGGACTCGTGGCGGCATATTATCTGGCGAAAGCCGGAAAGAAAGTTGCGGTATTCGAGCGCAAACTCGCGCCGGGCGGCGGGATGTGGGGCGGAGCCATGATGTTCAGCCGCATCGTTGTGCAGAACGAGGCGCTGCCGATCCTCGACGAGATGGGAGTGAAATACACCCCGATCGAGGGCGGCGCGGCGCTGGCCGATTCGGTTCACGCCACGGCGGCGCTCATCTACAAGGCCACCGAGGCCGGAGCGTCGATATTCAACTGCCACTCGGTGGAGGATGTGGTGGTTCACGGCGGCCGCATGTCGGGCCTGGTGATCAACTGGGCGCCCGTCACGCGCGAGAAGTTGCACGTCGATCCGCTGGTGGTGCTGGCCCGCACGACCCTCGACGGCACCGGCCACGACTGCGAAGTGGCCCGCACGCTGGTGCGCAAGAACGGCATCCGGCTCAACACCTCCACGGGCGACGTGATCGGCGAGATGTCGATGTCGGCCGAGGAGGGCGAACTCACCACCGTCGAGAACACCAAGGAGATCTATCCCGGCCTGTTCGTGAGCGGCATGGCGTCGAACGGCGTCAGCGGCTCGTTCCGCATGGGCCCCATCTTCGGCGGGATGTTGTTGTCAGGCCGCAAAGTGGCCGAACTGATGCTGGCCGACCTCGCGCGATGAGTACGGCGGGGCGCATGGCCGATTTCGGACCCTATGTGATAATCACCGACCCGGTGCTACCCTGCCGCCGCATCGCGGAGGTGTGCGTGGAGTGCGGCGTGGGCATGCTGCAACTGCGCGAAAAGCGGTTGGACGACCGGGCGGTGCTGGCGGCGGCGGCCGAAATTACGGCCGTGACGCGCGGAACGTCCACCCGGTTCGTGATGAACGACCGGGCCGACCTCGCCCTGCTGTCTGGCGCCGACGTGTTGCACCTCGGCCAGGGCGACATCACGCTCGCCGACGCGCGCCGCGTCGTCGGGCCGGACATGGCGATCGGCCTGTCGACCCACACCCTTGACCAGGCGCGTTCGGCCATCGCCCAGGGCGCCGACTACATAGGTTTCGGCCCGGTGTGGGCCACGCCGACGAAAGATGTGCCCGACGAGGTGGTGGGCCTCGAACTGTTGAAGCAGGTGGTCTGTTTTTCGCCGGTGCCGGTGGTGGCCATCGGGGGCATCTTCCCCGAGAACCTGCCGGAGGTGTTGGCAACCGGCGCGCGGAGTTTCAGCCTCGTGCGCTACCTGATGTCGACCCCCGACCTCGATTCACGCATCCGCACCCTGCAAGAAATGGCACGCTTTTAGATACGCGCCGCTGCCGAGGTTTCTGCGGGAATCCCACAACCCTCCCGCAGCCTGTCATCCGTGGCATAATAGGCGGGATACAAAAAAAGGCCCGCGCAAACGGCGGGCCTTTTTTGCAACAGACTCCTCAGGCTCTATTCCGCCAAAGGAGCTACGCTGACATACGATTTGCCGCCCGTCTTCTTGGTGAAACCGACGGTTCCGTCGATCAAGGCGAACAGTGTATGGTCTTTCCCCATACCGACGTTTTCGCCGGGGTTGTGGGTGGTTCCTCTTTGGCGAACGATGATGTTGCCCGCTTTTGCGAACTGACCGCCGAAGAGTTTCACGCCGAGTCGTTTGCTTTCCGACTCACGGCCGTTCTTGGACGAGCCGACTCCTTTCTTGTGTGCCATTTCTCTTAGGTGCGTTTAAGTGGTTAAGCAACAATTTCTTCGATCTGGATCTGGGTCAGGCACTGGCGGTGGCCGTTGAGCTTCTGATACCCTTTCCTTCTTTTCTTCTTAAACACGAGAACCTTGTCGTCCTTGAGGTGTTTAATCACTTTAGCATTCACCGAGGCCCCTTTTACAACAGGTGTGCCTACCTTGACCTGACCGTCGGAATCCGTTAGCAGCACCCGGTCGAAGCTCACGGAGGAGCCTTCCTCCCCCTTGAGACGGTTGACATAAAGCTTCCGACCCTTCTCAGCCTTGAATTGCTGACCTGCTATTTCTACTATTACGTACATCGTTTGGATGAATATTGAGGCGCAAATGTAGGTGAATTTTTGCAGAAACCAAAACTTTTCGTACTTTTATGCGTTATCAACCTGAGTATTGATTATGAAAGATGGAAAATATCTCAACGCCGCGGCCCGGGAGTATCTCGTGCCGAAGGCCTACAACGCGGCACTGCGGGCTGGTGCCACCATTCTCAACGTCTACCGGCACAGGGAAGACTACAACATCGACCTCAAGGAAGATCTCTCGCCAGTGACCGAGGCCGACAGGCAGGCCCACGCCGTAATTAGGGACTATCTGGGCCCAACCCACGTTCCGTTGCTGAGCGAGGAGGGGCGCGAGATGCGTTTCGACGAGCGCCGCGACTGGGACATGTTCTGGCTCGTGGACCCGCTCGACGGTACGCGCGAGTTCATCAAGGGGAACAACGAATTTACCGTCAACATAGCCCTCTTGGTCAATAGCCGCCCCGTGGTGGGAGTGATTTACGTTCCCTATTTCGAGAAGGTATATTTTTGCGAGAAGGGCCACGGGTCGTTCATGAAGACGTGTATTGCGCCCGATCCGGCGGCAGAGTTCTCTTACGAGGATGTTTTCGCGGGAGCGGTGAGGTTGCCTCTGCGTCGGGAACGGAATGTTCCGTTGCGGATCGCCGTCAGCCGTTCGCACCGCAACGAGGATACCGACCGGTACGTTGCGGCATTGCGCGAGCGATACCCCGACGCCGAGATCGTCGAGCAGGGGTCGTCGTACAAATTCTGTATGCTGGCCGAGGGCAGGGTCGACTATTACGCCCGCACGACGGGCACTTACGAGTGGGACACAGCGGCGGGTGAGGTGATTCTGTCGGAGGCGGGCGGAACGACCAAATCACTGCCCGACCTCGACAAATTCGCCTACAACAAAGAATCGCTCCTGAATCCCTGGTTCGTCTGCCGCAGCGGACAATTCCAAGAGTGATCAGTTGATCATCGAGAGGATAAACTCGCGGATGGAGATGAGGCCCGTGACGTCGGCGAGGCAGAAGAGGACTACAACAACCATAAACCAACGAAGGAACTTTGTGCCCCAGCCGATGGCGTAGTTTGAGGCAAGGAAGGCTCCCACCGTGTTGCCCGCGCCGTGGACAAGACCGTACATCCAATTCACCTCTCCATTGAGCACGAATACCAACAGAGAGAACGGGATCGCAAGAAGGCTGATAAAGTTCTTGATGACGTTAGACCGCACGATCCCCATGTGAAGCAGTCCCATCGTGGAGAGTAGAATGAGGTAGCCCGTCCCCACAAAAATATATCCGCAGTATATCCCGATCAGGAAAAACACCATATAATGCAGCGGGCGGAACTTGTGGACAGGCGCTCCGTTGCGATGCAACAGTCTGTCTCCCAAAAGCGTGAAAACCAACACCGAGGCCATCACCACCACAAGGCAGATATGGAAGATACGCTCGTCGATCGTGGCAGCTATCTGCGCTCCAACTATTGCACCGGCTATCGCCGGAATACCGAGACGCAACCCGCCCCGCCAGTCGAGCATCCCCTTGCGTGAAAAGATGGCGGTAGACGAAAGGTTCTGCATCAGGATCGCGATGCGGTTCGTGCCGTTCGCAATGTGCACCGGCATACCCAGTGCCATGAACACGGTCAGTGAAATGGCGCTGCCGCCCCCCGCCAGCGTGTTGATGAAACCCACGACGAGGCCCGAGATCAAAAGGATCGTGATTATCGACAAAGAGAGTTCCATCCGAGACAAAAATAACAAATTTGGTTGCAATTTTCGTAACTTCGCCCCATAATAATCGACGAAAATGATCCAAGCAGGGCGCTATCACGAACTTACGATCGGAAGAATTTCCGACTACGGGCTGTATCTCACCGATGACGAGGGCAATGAGGTGTTGTTACCCAACCGTTACGTCTCGATCAAGGACGCGGTGGGCGACCGGCGTCGGGTGTTCGTCTATCACGACTCCGAAGATCGGCTCGTCGCCACGACCGAAGAACCTCTGGCGACGGTGGGCGACATAGCACACTTACAGGTGATCGACCGCAACGACCACGGGGCGTTCCTCGACTGGGGCCTCGCGGCGAAGCATCTCTTCCTGCCAAACCGCAACCAGCAGGGAGGAGTGGTTGTGGGGCACAAGTATCTGGTGTATCTCTACGAGGACTCGATCACCGGACGTGCCGTGGCGTCGATGCGTCTGCGCAGCGTGGTGGCCAACGACGAGATAAGTGTCGAGCCGGGACAGCAGGTCGATTTGATTGTCGCCTCCGAAAGCCCCATAGGTTGGAGGGCGATAATCAACGGCCGACACTGGGGCATGCTCTACAAGAACCAACTTTTCGCTCCGGTGCGCACCGGCGACCGGCTCACGGGTTTCGTGCGCCGCGTGACCGACGATAAACGCATCGACGTGGCGGTGCAGAAGCAGGGCTACGACGAGGTGAAGGATGCTGCCGGGCGTCTGCTCGCCGTCGTGAAGGAGCACGGAGGGGTGTTGCCGTTGGGCGACCGCAGCGCGCCCGAAGATGTGGCGGCGATGACGTCCATGAGCAAAAAGGTTTTCAAACGCGCCCTCGGCATGTTGATGAAACGCGGCGAGGTGACGGCGGCCGATACCGAAACGAGAATAAAATGAGTACTGCCGAGAGAGTATCGCACCGCGACGCCAGCGACAACTTCGTGTTGGCGCGTTCGGTGTTGGCCTATCGCGAGGCGATGCGGCTGATCGGTGGCGACGTTTTGGAGATCGGCACCGGCGGCGGCTACGGAGTGGAGATACTTGCTCCGGCGGCGCGGTCGCTCGTCACCGTCGACAAGCGACCGCCGGCGGGGCTCGAACTTCCATCCGGAGTGGAGTTCCGCCGGATGCGGGTTCCGCCGCTCGACTTTCCCTCGGCGACATTCGACTGCGTGGTGTCGTTCCAGGTGATCGAACACATTCGCGACGACTTCGCGTTTCTCGACGAGGTGGTGAGGGTACTGCGGCCCGGCGGACGGTTCATCGTCACTACCCCCAACGCCCTCGCGTCGCTCACGCGCAATCCGTGGCACGTGCGCGAGTACACCGCTGGACAGTTCACAAGCCTGATGGAGAGCCGTTTCGCGTGCGTCGAGGCGATGGGAGTCTTCGGCGACGAGAGAGTGGCCGACTATTACGAACGCAACCGCCGGGGAGTGGTGCGCCTCACCGGATTTGACCCGCTGAGGCTGCGCGACAGGCTTCCGCGGTGGATGCTGCGGGTGCCCTACGACATTGCCAACCGCCTCAACCGCCGACGGCTGCTGACGGCCAACGGCGATCTCACACGGGCCATCACGCCCGACAGCTACCGCCTCGGGCCGGCAGGCGAGGGGGCTTTCGATCTGTTTTTCACGGGGGTGAAGCCATGAGTGCGCTCGTTTCGGTCATCGTTCCGGTCTACAACGCCGAGCGTTGGCTGGCGCGCTGCGTCGAATCGGTGTTGTGGCAAACCCACTCGGAGCTGGAGCTGATCCTCGTCAACGATGGCTCGACGGACGGCAGCGGTGCGATGTGCGACGCGGCGGCGGGCGATCCCCGCGTGAGGGTGATCCACAAGGCCAACGCCGGGGTTTCGGCCGCGCGCAACGACGGCGTCGAGGCGGCCCGCGGTGAGTGGATCGCGTTTTGCGACAACGACGACTTCTACGCCCCCGGAATGTTGGCCCGGCTGCTGGCACTCTGCAACGAACATGACGCCGACATAGCGCAGTGCGCCTGTGCAAAGGGCACGGCCGAAAGTCTGCCCGCCCCCGCCCCGCAACAGGCCGAAGTTTTCACGGGCCGCGATATACTCGAAAACTTCTACACCGCGGCAAGCATCTACGTGTGGGACAAACTCTACCGCCGCCACGTGTGGGCCGAGGTTCGTTTCCCCGTCGGATCGTACACCGACGAAGACCAGCACGTGGTGCACCATCTGCTGGGAGCCGCGCGCCGTGTGGCCGTCACCCGCGAGACGCTCTACTATCACTACATACACCCCGCGAGCGTCATGAACCGCGGTTTCGACGTCCGCTGGGCCACCGGAGCCTTCGACGACCGGATAGACTACGCCAGGCGCAACGACCTGCCCGGGCTGCTCGCCGAGACCCTCGTGCGCAGACTTTACAAGGAGAGATACCTGCTCTCCATGAACCGCCGCCACAACCCCGACCCCGCATCGCGCCGCGCCTTCGACATCCTGCACCGCCCGCTGCCGGGCCGCTATTACCGCGAAATTAAGCTCCAGCTGGGGATCGGGGCCAAAACACGCCTGTTCGCATGGCTCTGTTTCAGGGCCCCTCTCGTGTACCATCTGTACAACTGGCTCAAGTGGCGGGTGGCGCGGGGAGAGCGCGGCGTGAGGTTCGGCGAGATAAAATAACAACCGCGCTTCATCTTTTGGGGAAATGCCCGACGCCCGGGTTCGCCGGTGTCAAAAAATCGAGGGCCGACAACACCGCCGGGGGAGAATTCATGTCGGTGGACTGCTAATCTTTGTTCAGGTTATCGACATATTTATTCAACAATTGAACGGCATGTTTACAGGCTCGATATCGTCGTTCGACAATTGAACCACCAGTTTATTGTCTCGACATTGTCGCTAAACAATTGAACTGCTAGTTCACAGGCTCTACATTGCTGTTCAGCAATTGAACGCCGTGTTCATGGTCTCGACATCGACATCGGACGGCCCGGCCAAAAAACACCGGCGCCCCCTCCGCGCGGCGTGTAACGGGCTGCGGAGAGAGCGGCTACGCCTGTCTACGGGGGGGGGGAGAAACGAAATTGTGAAATAGTGTCCCGGGCCAAAGAGCGGATAAATACACGTTATCAGTAGGTTACGGGGTTACGCTCCGGCGAACACGGGAAAAACGAAACTTCGCATTGGTTCGCATTTAGTTCCTGGAAAAAACGGTCAACGTGACCCCTTGGAAACGGTCGGAAGTGACCACGAGAGTCGATGCTTCAAAAAGCACAAAAGTTGTTGTCGAGATTGGGGTGTTCGCGTATGAGATTTATCCCGTGTTAAACAACTGTTTTTTTGCAA
>JAITWC010000003.1 GCA_031285485.1 Alistipes sp. | reverse complement strand
AACAGGCAGTTGGGGGCGGCGGAGGCGAAACTGGGCGAACGTGAGGCTCGGGGGTTTCGGCCGGAGGACTTAGGTGGTGTCCGGCCTGCAGATTTCCCCTACACCACATCGGGCAAGAACCCATATCGTAAATAGCCCGCATCACACCCACTTCAGCCACACAAAACGGCCCCAAATTGCGCCACACACGCAGTTTAGGGCCGTTTCTCGCCTCTATAAAATCGTAAAACACTGATTTACAGTCAGTGTGTCGCGGTCAGCTCCCGCCGTTTTGGGGTTGATTTCCGGTAAAACACCCTACTTATAACCCCCGATTTTGGCGATTTTCGTGAAAAAATCGGCATACCATAGGGGGGTATAACCCCGTTTTTCGGAGTTGAAAACGCCATCCTTTACCACATCCATTGACACGATTTCGTTTTTCCAACCCCCAAAGAGCCGCAATCTTTACCCCATCCTCTCAAAATTTTGGGCAAAAAAAAGGCCCCCGAAAGGAGGCCAAAATGCGGGCTGATTTAGCTCTGTTTGCGGCGGGATTGCCGGATGATCGCGGCGCCCCGATGAGGCCCAAAATGCCGCCTCCATGCGCGTTTGGAAAGGAATGTAACCTATTTGGCCGCTTTTGGGAACCGAATGCGAAAAAGCGGGCCGCAAATTACCGCAAGCCCGCCTCGTTTTGGGAAGCAAATGTAACCTAATGCGAAGTTTCGTTTTTCCGTGTCTGAGGAAACTGAACGCCGTAACATATTGATACCGTGTACTTATCCGCTCTCCTGACCGAATCACTATTTCACAATTTCGTTTCTCCCCCCGTAGATATAATCGGAAAAACGAAATAGCGAAATTCCAAAAACGAAATCGTGAAATAGTGAATTGTCGGAAGGATGGAAAACACGTCGAAATAGATCCTCGTAAGACGTAGCAAAGAGAGCCGTTAAACGCTTACTCCGTATTTTGCCGTTTTTTCGAGGTCTTTTTGTATCTTCGGGGGGTAAATTATTGCCGCTATGAGTGTTTTCGGGAAGATAATCAAGGTCATGGGGTGGACGCTTCTGGGGCTGTTCGCTACCGTACTGTTGTGTTGTGTGGCGGTGTATTTGCCGGCCGTTCAGCGGTTTGCGATCGAACTCGGGACGGTGGCGGTGGCCCGCTCCACGGGTTGGCACGTGAGGGTGGAGCGATTCCGGCTGCGTTTTCCTTTGGGGATTTCGGTGCGTGATGTAACTGTGGTTACACCCGTCGGGGACACTCTTGCCGGGCTCAGTCGGGCGCGTATTCACGCCGCGCTGCTGCCTCTGCTGCGAGGCCGGGTGAGGGTCTCCGACATTGCGTTTGAAGCTGGACGGATCACTTGGCGCGACACTCTGTCGGGTATGGTTCTGAGAGTGCAATTCGACGACCTCGCAGCGGGAACGGCGATGATCGATCTCGCGCTACGCACTGTGAGCCTCTCTCGCGTGTCGGCCGATGACGGCGAAGTTGAATTGACGCTTGGCACCTCCGACTCCGCGTCCACCGACACCCTCTCGCCCGACTGGACTATCGACATCTCCCGTGTCGGATTGAGCAACTTCGCTTTCATCCTCGATCCCGACAAAATCCGCACAACAGACATCTCCATTACCGCCCGTGACTTCAACCTGCACGGTGAGGATCTTTCAGTCCGCGTCGAGGAGTTGAGGCTCAGCGAGCGGCCGGGGTTCCGGATTACCTCTGTCAGCGGCGATGTGACGATGCGGGACGGGGCGTTTTTGCTATCGGATGTTGCTCTTGAGACTGTCAGTTCGCGGATCAAGGGCGATTTCGCTATGGAGTTGAGTGATGCGGCTCCGACTGCCATTCGCACCAACGTGTCCGCCCGGATCGACCCCGCGGAGGTCGCGCTTTTCGCCCCCCTGCCCGAGCCGTTCGGGCATCTCGCGGCGGGACGGATGTTCTCGCTCGAAGGCACCGTGAGCGGTACCCTCGAAGATCTGAACATCGAGCGGCTCGACTTGGAGTTACCGCCGATGATTGCCCTCACCATTCGCGGCACACTCCGCGGTGCCACCACTCCAGAGACGCTCGCGGGTCGGATTGCCCTCGAAGGACGAATGGACGATGCCCGCCCACTGCGCGCCCTCATCGCCGACACCGCGCTCAGGCGACGGGTGGCGATCCCGCGCAGGATTACTTTCAGCGCCGGAGTCAATCTTTCGCACACTCGTTACGACCTCACTTCGTTCACGTTGAGACCAGGCACCGGGCGGCTCGACGCACGGGGCAGCTACGACACTAGCCGCGGGAGCTACGACGCGCGGGTGCAGATGAACGCTTTTCCGCTCTCCATGTTCCTGCCGCGCGACTCGTTAGGCGTTGCGACGCTCGCACTGAGCGTTCGGGGCCGCGGTTTTGACCCGCGGACTATGGAAGGCGCGGCACAGTTCACGGTGGATCGCCTTGACTTCGGTCGTAATGACCTCGGGCCTGTATCCGCGTCTCTCACCGCGTCGGGTGGTACCATCGCCGCCACCGTCGCCAGCCGCAGTGACCTGCTCGCCACCGACGTCGACCTTGAGGCTCGGGTCGAAGGTCAATCCACGATTAATTATAATGTAAAGGCCCGAATCGACACAACAAGAGTGCGGCTCGGCGGTGAACGATACACCATAGTACCCGCCGAGGCTGAGATCTCGGCCTCGGCGGAGGGAACTCGGGCAACGGTTCGTTCGGGCGATCTCGCCGTGGGCCTCGTCTCGCCCATGCAGCCCGACTCGCTCGTGAGGGAGGCGGCCAGAACTGGCGGCGAGATTACGCGTCAACTCTCTGCGCGCCACCTGTCGATCGACTCTCTGCGGAGTGCCCTGCCGCCGATGGTTATGGCGGCACGCGGCGGGCGCGATAACTTCCTGCACGATCTGGCGGCGCTTCGGGGCATAGATTACGAAGATTTCATGATCGGCGTCACGACGCTTCCCGAAGAGCCGCTCACCCTCGACGCACAGGTGACAGGCCTCGCCTCGGGCAACCTCGAGGTCGACACGCTCACTCTCGCCGCACAGCAGAACGGTGATGTGCTTGACTATGAAGCGCGGTTCGAAAACATACCCGTCTCCGGGATTCCAGGAGTCTCCGCCAACTCCCTCCACTCCGCCACAGACTTCAGCCTGATCGGTGTGTCGGGCGGCGCCGAGGGACGGTCGCTCACGGCAAACGTAGTGCAGCGCAATACGGCGGGCGAGACGGGATTTGATTTCGGACTGCGAGCCTCGCTCCTCGATTCCGGTGCCATCCGTGCCGAGTTGGATCAGTGTCTGATCCTCGGTTACGAGCGTTGGCGGGTCGGCTCCGACTGGGTGGAATACGATCCGGGCGGCGCACTGAGAGCCGATCTGAGTCTGGCGACCACCGACAGCCTCACCAAGCGCCATCTCGCCCTCACCTCGGCCTCGTTGCCGAGCATTCCCGAAGGAGCGTTGAGGCTGGTGGCCGAAGGACTTAATCTGGAACCGATGCTCGACCTGCTTCCCATTGCGCTTCCGGTGGGTGGCATAGTCTCGTCCGACCTGACTTTCGGTCTCCACCCCAACGGTGCGGGAGGCACCGTGATCGCGGCGAAAGGCAACCTCGGGGTGAAAGATTTTGCCTACTCCGGTCGCCGCCTTGCCGACATAGACGCCACGGTGGACCTCGGCTCCGACGCCTCAGGCCGCATGACGCTATACGCCTCCGTTGAACTTGAAAAACGCACCGCACTCACCTCCCGCGGCACCTATGAGGCGGGGTCGGTCGACTTAACTGTCGACGTGCCCGCCCTACCGATAGCACTCGCCGAAGGGTTCCTGCCCGCCGGCACGGCAACTCTCGACGGAACCCTCGACGGCCAATTCCACATCATCGGCAGCACCTCGAAACCCGCCATAATCGGCGACGTGGGATTCACCGACGCCGGGATTACACTCGCCATGACCGGCACCCGACTCGGCATCTCCACCGAGCGGGTCGCCATTGCTGGCAACCGCGTCACCTTAGCCGATTTCGGACTCACCGCCCCCAACGACCGGCGGCTCACCCTCACCGGCAACGTCGACATTGCCGACCTCGCCGCCCCGACGGCCGACCTCGTGGTTGAGGCCCGCGATTTCCAGTTCGTCAACTCGACCCACATAGGTGGCTCGCAGGTGTACGGCCGCGCCTCGCTCGACGCCGCCATCACCGCCCGCGGGCCGCTCGATGCACTGAGAGTGAGGGGCAACGTGGTGCTGTCGGAAGATACCGACATGGTGTACATAGTGCGCGATGACCGCGAGCAGGTGCGCGACGAGCGTCAACATATCGTACGGTTCGTAAGTTTAGCCGCCGATTCGCTTGCCACCGTCACCACAGCCGCAACCCCCGCCACTCCCCGCCGCCGCGTCGGGATAGACATGCTGGTGAGCATCGACATAGGCGACGGGTTGCGGGCGACCCTCTCGCTCGACGAACTCAACGAGAACCGAATCGAACTGACCGGCGGCGGCGACCTCGCATTCTCCATGAATCCACAGGGCGATACCCGTCTCACGGGGCGATACACCATGACCGGAGGCACGCTCTACTACCGCCCGCCCCTCATACCGCAGAAGATATTCTTCGTCTCCGATGGCAGTTACATCGAGTGGACGGGCCCGGCGGCCGATCCGAGGATGAACATAACCGCAACGCAGACTATGGATGTCACGCTTGAGAGCGAGGGCGGCGATTCGCGCCAGGTACCGTTCGACATCACTGTGTCGGTGGCCGGGAGCCTCGCCTCGGGGGTCGACATGACCTTCGACCTGGACGCACCCTCCGACATAGACATCGAGAACGAGTTGCTGCAAATGACCCCCGAGGCGAAGATGCAGCAGGCCGTGTCGCTGCTCGCCTTCAACCGCTACACCGGGGAGGCCTACTCCTCGGCCCGCAACGGCTTCGATGCGCGCAGGCAGTTGGGCGAATTCGTGGAGCGGGAGATCAACCAGTGGGCGCGCAACAATCTGCGCGGGGTCGATTTCCAGATGGGCATCCGCTCCGCCACCGACCCATGGTCAGGCACCACCGGCACCGACTACTCCTACAACATCTCCAAGAGCTTGTTCTCCGATCGCGTGAAGGTCTCCATCGGCGGACACGTCTCCGACGTCGGGGGCTATGGGATGGGCGGTGCCGGTGGGCTGGCCGAAACCTTACTGGAGGACGTCACCCTCGAATACCGCTTAACACGGCGCGATAACATGTTCCTCAAACTGTTTCGCTACAACACACGCGAAAGCATCCTCGAAGGAGAGGTGACAGAGACGGGCAGCGGGTTCGTCCTGCGCCGGAAACTCAACAGGTTTGGGGATATGTTTCGCCGCACGAGACCGAAAAGAGTTGAAAGTGAAAAAGAGTAGACAGATATTCATGGCGGCGGCGCTGTTGCTGCTTTTTGGGGCGTGTTCGACGACGCGGAGGCTCACCGATGACCAGAGCCTCTACACGGGTGTACGCAAGATAGAGATCGCGAGCGTCACGCCGGGCGAAAAGATTCCGCCGAGCGTCACGGCCGCGGCAAGCGCGCCCCTGAAAGTGAAGCCCAACAATCCGCTCATCTCTCCGTGGGTGCGCACCCCGCTGCCTGTGGGCCTGTGGGCGTGGAACTCGCTCTACTCCGAGAAGAAGACCGGCCTGCGCGCGTGGCTCTACCGCATGCTGGCCCGTCCGCCCGTGGTGATGGAACACGACGTGCAGCCCGCCGCCCGCACAGGCATGGTGAGCGACATTCTCGACAACCACGGCTACTTCGGCTCCGGGGCGAGCTACGAGATATTCCCCGCCCGTCGTAACCCGAAAAAAACCGGGGTGGGATACTCCGTCAACGTGGCCCGCCCGTGGCACTTCGAGACGGTGGCCTTCCCCGCGGTGCGCGACACCCTCACCCGCGAGATAGCCACCATCACCGCCGCGTCGAACGTGCGGCCGGGGCTGCAATACAACGTCGACACCCTCGCCCGCGAACGTGTGCGCATTGCCAACGCCCTGCGCAGCCGGGGTTACTGGTGGTTCCGGCCCGAATATATAGAGTACACCGCCGACACCACCCGCGTGCCCCTCGGGGTCGATCTAAGGATGAACGTCTCGCCCGACGCTCCACCGGCGGCACTGCTGCCCCGCAGGGTGGGCGAGGTGGGACTGCGGATATTCAGCGCCGACGGCACGGGCGAGGCCGACTCGGTGGAGATTGCCGGAACGAAGGTGTGGTACCAGCGACCGCTCAGGCTGCGTCAAAGCGTCATCCGCCGCGCGATGACCCTGCGCCGGGGCGATGCGGCGACCCTCCCGGCGATCGACCGGGTGACCGGCAACCTCACCCGCCTCGGGGTGTTCCGCTACGTCAATCCCGAGGTCACCCCGCCCGACTCGCTGCACCCCGGCGACTCGCTCGACGTGGCCCTGTCCGCCGCCATGAACACCCCGATGGAGATGGGCCTCGAAGCCGACCTGGCATACAAGTCGAGCAGCTTCATCGGCCCGGCACTCAAACTGAGCTTCGGCCACGGCAACATCTTCCGCGGCGGCGAGGTGCTGACCCTCGGACTGGTGGCATCATACGAGTGGCAGACCGGCAACACATCCACCGGGGCCAACGCCATTGCCGTAAACTCCTACGAGATGGGGGTCAAGGCCTCGCTCACGTTCCCGCGAATGTTGGTGCCGGGATTCATCGACCGGGCGCTGCCCCACGGCGGCCGGACATCTTACAACCTCGGGGCCGACCTGTTGAACCGGCCCAGGTTCTTCCGCATGCTGTCGCTCGGCTACTCCAACACCTACGACTTCCGCACCTCGGGTACCGTGACCCACAGCCTGACGCCGTTCAAAATAGCCTACAACAAGCTGCTGAGCACCACCGCCGAGTTCGACGAGGCGATGGCCGCCAATCCCGTCATCGCCCGCTCGTTCGACGACCAGTTCATTCCATCGGCCTCCTACACCTTCTTCTACGATCGCCGCTCCGGCACCTCGCGGCGCGACCGCGTCACGGTTCAAACCACGCTCACCTCGGCGGGCAACGTGTGGGCCGGTCTCTACTCGGCTTTCGGTGCGGCGGGAGGCGAGGGGGCGAAGAGGCTCTTCGGCGATCCGTTCTCGCAGTTCTTCAAGGAGACGGTCGAGGTGAGGCTCTACAAACAGGTGGCGCGGGCGGGCACCGTCGCGCTGAGGCTCTTCGCGGGTGCGGGCCACGCCTACGGCAATTCGAGCGTGCTGCCCTACGCCGAGCAGTTCTACATAGGGGGCGCCAACAGCATCCGCGCCTTCACCGTTCGCTCGATCGGCCCCGGCAGCTACCACTCGGCCGAACGGGCCGGGAGCGGATCGAGGCGGTATGTGTATTTCGACCAGACGGGCGATCTGAAATTGGAGGTCAACGCCGAGTTCCGTTTCCCGATCGCCGGCGGGCTGGGCGGCGCGGTGTTTGTGGACGCGGGCAACGTGTGGCTGCTGCGCGACGACCCCGCCCGCCCGGGAGGAGTTGCGGGCAGCCGCGGTTTCCCCGATCAGATCGCGGCAGGCACGGGAGCCGGGCTGCGCTACGATCTCTCGTTCCTGGTGGTGAGGCTCGACCTCGGCATCGGCCTCCACCTGCCGTACACAACCGCTCGCACGGGTTGGTACAACATTCCCCGTTTCCGCGACGGCCTCGGCCTGCATCTCGCGATCGGTTATCCGTTCTGATCCCGTGTTGTTTCCGAAACAAAAATGATGTACCTTTGTTGTCTCCGGCCTCCACACGATCTTTGACAGAGTTGAGAGAATGGTTCCTGTCGCCGCTGCGGGAGTTCCCGCAAACGTGTTTTTGCCCTCGGACAGGCTTGCGGGAAAGTCCGCAACAATGTTTTTGCCCTCGGACAGACTTGCGGGAAGTTCCGCAACCATGTTTTTGGCCTCGGGCAGACTTGCGGGAGTTCCCGCAACCATGTTTTCGCCCTCGGACTGACTTGCGGGAGTTCCCGCAAGCCGGCCGCAATCCTTTCTCCCGACTGAGAGGGTATGCACATTCACGTGTGCCGTCTCCGAACCGATACGCCGTACACAACAACCGACCGCGGGAGTATTCCCGACGGGTTTCACATTAAAATTACGATATTATGGATTTCTCCGAATTTGATGTGGCCAAGAACGCCGACGGCCTCCTCCCCGCCATAGTGCAGGACGAGGGCACGTTGCAGGTGCTGATGCTGGGCTACATGAACCGCGAGGCCTACGAGCGCACCGTGCAAACGGGCCGGGTGACGTTCTGGAGCCGCAGCCGCGGCACGCTGTGGACCAAGGGCGAAACGAGCGGCAACTATCTGGAACTCGTGTCGATGCGTGTCGACTGCGACGCCGACACGCTGCTCGTGCGCGCCATCCCCCACGGCCCCACGTGCCACACCGGGGCGCGAACCTGTTTCGGCACCCCCGAGACCGAGGGCTTCGTGCGCTACCTGTCGGGTGTGGTCGCCCGCCGCCACGCCGGGATGCCCGAAGGGTCTTACACCACCAAACTGTTCACCCGCGGGGTCGACAAGATTGCCCAGAAAGTGGGTGAGGAGGCGGTCGAGACCGTGATCGAGGCCATCGCCGGGCGTCGCGAGGGATTCCTCTACGAGGCGTCCGACCTGGTGTACCATCTGCTGGTGCTGCTCGAACAGATGGGCTGCTCGCCCGCCGACATCGAACGCGAACTGGCCAAGCGCCACAAATAGCCATGACGCGGCGGGAACTTCAGGAGCGTCTCGTGGCTGCCGCGCAACCCGTTTACGGCGAGCGCGAGGCGGCGACCATCGCGCGGCTCGTGGCCGAAAAGCGCTACGGCCTGTCGCGCGCCGACATCGCTTTGGTTCCCGGCGCCGAGGTCGATCCGGGAGAGGGGTTCGAGCGGCTGTTGGCCGATCTCGCCGCCGCCCGCCCCGTGCAGTACATCCTCGGCGTGGCCGACTTCGACGGCATGGAACTCGCCGTGGGCGAAGGGGTGCTGATCCCGCGGCCCGAGACCGAGGAACTTGTCCGTTGGATCTCCACCGACTCGCCGGATGCTAAAACCATCCTCGACATCGGCACGGGCAGCGGAGCGATAGCAATAGCCCTCGCCCGCCGCCTTCCCGGAGCGAGGGTCACGGGGATCGACATCTCGCCCGGGGCGCTGCGGTACGCCCGCCTCAACAACGAGCGCACCGGAGCAGGGGTCGAACTGATCGAGGCCGACATTCTCAACGCCGACCTCGCCCCCGCCCCCGGCGAGTTCGACGTCATAGTTTCCAACCCGCCCTACATCCCCGCCGTCGAACGGGCCCGAATGGCAGCCAACGTCGTGGATCACGAGCCGCCCGGCGCGCTGTTCGTCCCCGACGCCGACCCCCTGCTGTTCTATCGCGCGATAGCCCGGTTCGCCCGGCGGTCGCTTGCTCCCGGGGGAACGCTCTGGTTCGAGACGCACGAAACAACCGCCGCGGGCGTGGTCGGAATGCTCGAAGCCGAAGGTTTCGCCGATGTGGAACTGCGCGAAGACATCAACTCCAAACCCCGAATGATCCGATGCCGACCGTAACGAAACAGAAGACCCCCGCCGAGGCTTTGGCATCGTTGATGCGCTTGTGTTCGCGGGCCGAGAAGAGCAGCGGCGACGCACGGCGGCTGATGCGCGGCTGGGGAGTGGCGCCCTCCGACGCCGAGCGGGTGCTGGCCGAGCTGACGGCCAAACGCTTCATCGACGACGAGCGTTACGCCAACGCCTACACCCGCGGGAAGATGCGTGCGAGCGGCTGGGGCGCACACAAGATCCGGGCGGCGCTCGCGGCGAAAGGCATCCCGCGCGAACTCATCGACAACGCCCTGCGCGAACTCATCGACCCCGACGCGCAGAGTGTCCGTCTCGAAAAGCAACTGGAACGAAAAATCGCGCGCGTCAAAGCCGCAACGCCCTACGAGTTGCGCACGAAACTGACACGTTACGCCCTCTCGCTCGGCTACGACTACGAAACAGCCGCGGAGGCGGTCGAGAAAACGGTTCCCATGTCATAAGCGGGCTGCCGGGCAAGTCTGTTTTTGGCCTCGGACATGGTTGCGCCCCGGGGCGCAAGAGTGTTTTCGGTCTCGGACAGGGTTGCGCTCGGGGGCGCAAGTCACTTTTTGGTCTCGTTCGGGGTTGCGCCCGGGGGCGCAAGTCTGTTTACCGGACGATTTATCGGGTTTTTGAGCACAATAAGTATACAAAACAAATTCAACTGCAAACAAGCCATGAGAAATCATATCTTCGCGCCGATGGTGTTCGCGGCGGCCCTGTTCTCACCGGCCGCCGCGGTGGCGCAGCCGACAGACTACTACCGTCCGCCGCTCGACATCCCCGTATATCTGTCGGCCAACTTCGGCGAGATCCGCGTCAACCGTTTCCACACCGGCATCGACATCAAGACCGGGGGAGTCACGGGAAAACCGCTCCATGCCGCGGCCGACGGCCACATCGCGCGCGTGACGGTGGCGCCCGCCGGCTACGGCCGCGCGCTCTACGTTGCCCACCCCAACGGCACGACCACCGTATACGCCCACATGGACCGCTTCACGCCCGAGATCGAAGAGTACCTGCGGGCCGAGCGTTACCGGCAGAAACGGAGCGACATCGACGCATTCCCCGACGCGGGCCTTTTCCCGGTGAAGCAAGGCGACCGAATAGGCTTCGCGGGCAACTCGGGCAGCTCCTCGGGGCCACATCTCCATTTCGAAGTTCGCCAAAGCTCCTCGTCGCGCACACTCAACGTGATGACGCGCGGATGGGTCACAACCGCCGCCGAAGACACCACCCCACCCCGAATAGTGCGCCTCCACCACATCGACGTCGACACCATGGCCGGTGTGCCGGTTCACTCGCGGCCGCGATCGCACGAGGTGAAACTCAACGTCGACGGCAGCTATTCGCTCGCCCGCGCCCTGCCCCTCAAAGCCGGGCCGAACAGCTGGTTCGCCATCGAAGCGACCGACCGCCGCGACGACGTGACGAACACTTTCGGCATCCGCTCCGCGCGGCTCACTGTGGACGGCGACGAGCGCGTGGTGTTCGACAAGGACGGACTGTTGTTCGACGAGAACAGATACGCCTGCGCGTCGGTGCTCTACCCGGTGCAGCGCAACGCCCGCTGGGGCCACGAGGCCGTGGCGCTCGCCATGCGCGGCAACAACCGCCTGGGGATGTACAAAAAAGCCACCGGCCGGGGCGCCATAACTTTCGGCAGGGCGGCTGAACCCGAAGCTCCGAAAAACATCCGCATAGACGTGGAAGACGACGCGGGCAACATCTCGACGTTGACTTTCGCCGTCGAGCCCGACCCGGCATACGTTCCGCAGCCGCGACCGGCGGGCCGCGCGACCTCGCCCTACGGCATCGTCCACTCCGCCGACGGGCTCTCCGTCTCGATCCCTGGCGAGGCGCTCTACGAACCGATGTTCTACACCCAGGAGGCGGTCACGCCGGCCGTCGCGCCGAGGGCCGACAGCATCCGCCCCCTGTCGCCGATCTACCGCACGGGCGACGGAACCTCGCCGCTCCACAGCGCCATGCGCATCGGCATCGCCGCCGCCGACCTGCCCGCTACTCTGCGCCCCCGGGCCGGTCTTGCGAGCATTTCGGCAGCGGGCAACCTCAGTTGGGCGGGAGGAACGTGGTCGAACGGCAGCGTCAACGGCACGGCGCGCGACTTCGGCACCTTCTGCGTTGTGGCCGACGCCGTTGCCCCAACCGTTCGGGCGTCTTTCGCCGATGGTGCCGATCTGTCGCGCACCGCGGGCATTACCCTCACCGCGACCGACAATTTCTCGGGCATAGCCTCGTACACCGGCTCGATCGACGGCGAGTGGATCATCTTCGAGCGACAAGCCTCGCGCGGACAGTATATCCACACCTTCGACACGGAACGCCTCCGGGCCGGAGGCAGCCACACACTTGAATTCACCGTGCGCGACGGCGCGGGCAACACTGCCACACTTCGCCGCACTTTTCGGAAATAATCCGTAACTTTGCCTACGATTATGAAGGTATCGGAGAACATATCGCTTGCCGGGCTCAACAGTTTCGGAGTGGAGGGACGCGCCGCGCGGCTCGTGGAGTGGGATTCCGCGCATGAGTTGCGCGAGGTGTCGTTCACGGAGCGGTGGCTCGCCCTCGGCGGCGGCAACAACATGCTCTTCGCGGGCGATTACGACGGAACACTCATCAAGTCGGCCGCCAAAAACATCGACATCACGGGCGAGACAAACGAGACGCTTTCGGTGAGGGCCGGAGCCGGGGTCGACTGGAGCGATTTCACGAATTGGTGCATCGCCCGCGGACTGTGGGGCGTGGAGAATTTGTCGGGTATCCCGGGCACGGTGGGTGCGGCGCCCATCCAGAACATCGGGGCTTACGGCGCCGAGGTGTCGTGCGTGATCCGCTCGATGGAGTGTTTCGCCGTGGAGACGGGCACAGGACTGACCCTCGCGGCGGAGCATTGCGGGTTCGGCTACCGCGACAGCGTTTTTAAGAGGGCGCTGCGCGGGCGGGTTATCGTCACGGCGGTCGACTTCGAACTGTCGAAGGTGCCGCGTCCCAACCTGAAATACGCCGCCCTCGCCGAGAAAATGTCCGGAGTGGCAGA
>JAITWC010000066.1 GCA_031285485.1 Alistipes sp. | reverse complement strand
CTCGGTGAAGAGCAACGTTCTCGAAACGCTTAAAGGGTATCTTAAAGAATTAGGCATCTAAACGCACGGAAAAGTCATGGAAAGAGTAAAATTTACAGATTTGCAATATAACGGCTCGGTGGGTGCGGCAGGTTGCTGCTCGGGCGGTGCTAAAAAATCGTGCTGCGGGGGCGAAGAGTGGCTCACCGCCGAGCGCATTCCCGTTAAAAAAGAGTACACCGAGGCCGACCTTGCGGGTATGGAGCATTTGAACTACGCGGCGGGCATCGCGCCGTTCTTGCGCGGTCCGTACAGCACGATGTATGTGATGCGTCCTTGGACGATCCGCCAGTACGCGGGCTTCTCGACCGCCGAGGAGAGTAACGCCTTCTACCGCCGCAACCTCGCGAGCGGCCAGAAGGGCCTATCGGTGGCGTTCGACCTCGCAACCCACCGCGGCTACGACGCCGACCACCCGCGCGTCGTGGGCGACGTGGGCAAGGCCGGGGTGTCGATCTGCTCGGTGGAGGACATGAAGGTGCTGTTCGACGGCATTCCGCTCGACCAGATGTCGGTGTCGATGACCATGAACGGCGCGGTGTTGCCTGTACTGGCGTTCTACATCGTGGCCGGACTGGAGCAGGGCGCGACTTTGGAACAACTCGCCGGAACGATCCAGAACGACATCCTCAAGGAGTTCATGGTGCGCAACACCTATATATACCCGCCCGAGTTCTCAATGAAGATCATAGCCGACATCTTTGAGTATACCTCGAAGAATATGCCCAAGTTCAACTCCATCTCCATCTCGGGCTACCATATGCAGGAGGCGGGCGCCACGGCCGACATAGAGCTGGCTTACACCCTGGCCGACGGCATGGAGTACCTGCGCGCCGGGGTCAACGCGGGGATGAGCGTGGACAGCTTCGCGCCGCGCCTGTCGTTCTTCTGGGCCGCCGGGATGAACCATTTCATGGAGATCGCCAAGATGAGGGCGGCGCGCCTGCTGTGGGCCAAAATCGTGAAGTCGTTCAACCCCAAGAGCGCCAAGTCGCTCGCGCTCAGGACGCACACCCAGACCTCGGGCTGGTCGCTCACGGAGCAGGACCCGTTCAACAACGTTGCGCGCACCGCCATCGAGGCCATGAGCGCCGCGCTGGGCCACACCCAATCGCTGCACACCAACGCGCTGGACGAGGCCATCGCCCTGCCCACCGACTTCTCGGCACGCATAGCGCGCAACACCCAGATATACATTCAGGAGGAGACCGACATCACGCGCGAGGTCGACCCGTGGGCCGGTTCGTACTACGTCGAATCGCTGACGGACGAGATCGCCCGCCGCGCGTGGGCCCACATCGAGGAGATCGAGTCGCTCGGCGGCATGGCCAAGGCCATCGAGACGGGCGTACCCAAGATGCGCATCGAGGAGGCCGCCGCCCGCAAGCAGGCGAGGATCGACTCGGGCGAGGAGATCATCGTGGGGCTCAACCGCTTCCGCCTCGAAAAGGAGGATCCGATCGACATCCTCGCGGTGGACAACACGGCCGTGCGCGAAAGTCAGGTGCGGCGGCTTGAGGCCCTGCGCGCCGGTCGCGACAACGAGGCGGTGCGCAAGGCTTTGGAGGCCATCACCGAGTGCGCGCGCACGGGCGAGGGCAACCTGCTGGCGCTTTCGGTCGAGGCGGCGAGGCTCCGCGCGTCGCTGGGCGAAATTTCTGACGCCTGCGAGGCCGTGGCGGGACGCTACAAGGCGGTTATTCGTTCAATTTCAGGTATATACTCTTCGGAAGTGAAAGGAGATTCGACGTTCGACAAGGCACGCTCCATGGCTGCCGAGTTCGCAAAGAAAGAGGGCCGCCAGCCGCGCATCATGGTGGCCAAACTGGGTCAGGACGGCCACGACCGCGGCGCGAAGGTGGTCTCGACCGGCTACGCCGACATCGGGTTCGACGTCGACATGGGCCCGCTGTTCCAAACGCCGGAAGAGGCCGCGCGTCAGGCTGTCGAGAACGACGTTCACGTAGTTGGCGTGTCGTCTTTGGCGGCGGGTCACCTCACGCTGGTTCCGCAGATCATCGGCGAACTCGAAAAATTGGGTCGTCCCGACATCATGGTGATCGTGGGCGGTGTGATTCCCGCTCAGGATTACGCACAGTTGTATAAGGACGGAGCCGCCGCCATTTTCGGCCCGGGAACTCCTGTCGCTACGGCTGCTGTTAAGATTATGGAGCTACTTCTCGCGGAGTGAACGTTTATGTTATAGTTGTCACCTACAACGGTATGCGATGGCTCGACGGGTGTTTCGGCAGCCTGAGAGCCTCGCAATTGCCGGTGTCTGTGATCGCTATTGACAACGGTTCCACCGACGGAACTGTTGAGGCTTTGCGCGAGCGGTTTCCGGAGGTGGAGATTGTCGAAACGGGCGAAAATCTCGGTTTCGGGCGCGCCAACAACATCGGAATGTCGCTCGCCCGTGATCGCGGGTGCGACTACGTCTATCTGCTCAATCAGGATGCTTGGGTCGATCCCGACACCATCGGGCAAATGATTGAGATTCATCGCGCTAACCCCGAATACTTTGTGCTCAGTCCGATGCAAATCACGGGCAATCGTTCTAAATTCGATGCCAAGTTTGGCCGCAGATTGACGGAGCGAAAATGCCCCGGATACCCGCAAGATGTTGTTGCAGGTGCGCTTAAACCTGTTTATACGATAACTTTTGCGATGGCCGCGCATTGGCTGTTGCCGCGAAGGACGCTCGATGTGGTGGGGGGATTCGCTCCGATTTTTCCGCATCGGGGCGAGGATAATAACTATATCCAGCGCGTGAAGTTTTTCGGAGGGAAAGTTGGGATTTGTCCTGCGGTTAGTGGTGTGCACGATCGGGAATATCGCCCGCGAAAGTCGCGCGAGGGGGCGGTTGCGATACGTTACGTGAACTTTATGATGAAGGCGTGCGACATAAATCATGGGGCGGTTGTCGCATACGCGGCAGCCGTGTGCGAGGCTTTGGTGGATGTGACGGTGTATTCTTTGAGGTATCTGTCTTTGCGCCCGTTTGCGATGCTGTTCAAGGCTTTGCGAGCCACGCCCGTCGTGATGGAGACCCGCCGCCGAACGCGCCTTGCTGACGCAAGCTATCTGTAAAATCTTGCATTTTTAGTATCTTTGTGCGATGCAGGAGACACCTGACATAGATAAATTGCGCGCCACCCTCAATAAATATTGGGGGTATGAGGAGTTTCGGCCTATGCAATTGGAGACGATTCTTTCGGTCGCCGGCGGCAGGGACACGCTCTCACTGATGCCCACCGGTGCAGGTAAATCGCTTCTCTATCAACTGCCTACGATGGCGCGCGAGGATGGTTTTTGCATCGTCATTACGCCGCTGATCGCCCTGATGAAAGATCAGGTCGACGGCCTGCGCTCGCGGGGGATTTCTGCTACTGCCGTTCACTCCGGCATGAGTGCCCAGCAGATCGACATTGCGCTCGATAATTGCGTCTATGGCGACGTGCGTTTTTTGTACGTTGCGCCCGAACGCATCACCGGCGAGATGTTCCGCCTGCGCCTTCCAAGGATGAACCCCACGCTGATCGCCGTCGATGAGGCGCACTGTATCTCGCAGTGGGGCTACGACTT
>JAITWC010000176.1 GCA_031285485.1 Alistipes sp. | reverse complement strand
TTTCCGACGGAACAAAAAAGGTCTTGGAACCCCCGTCGTTGCCCGACGACAGGGCAAAACATCCCGCACCGACTGTAACAGTTTCCTCTCTATGGGTTTCTCTTGAAAAAACTGCTGTCGAGCGACACTCCGATCCATGCCACCTGTTGCAGGCCCACGTTGTGGCCGTCGGTGTGCATCCCCAGTTCGAGACGCAGCACGCCGCCGCGCCAGAGTTGCGGGTGCCAATAGATCATCGTGTAGTTGTTGAGCCCCGACACCACGAAAAACGGGTCACCCTTGTAGACACGGCTGCCATAAGCGTGCCACAATGACCAGAGAGGCTCGCCGTGATAGAACATGTTGCGAATACCGAGCTTTTTTTTCTGAACCGTCACGTCGGTGGTAAAGCCTCCGGGGGTGAGCCAGCGGTTTTCGCCGCTCCGTTCGCGGTCGAAACTTCCGGCCCAGCCCGCTTTGACGGTCAGCTTGTCGAACCACGGGAGTACCCGTTCGAGGGCCGCACCGACAGAAGCGTCGACCAGAATGTGGTCGACAATTCCGTCGGACTCCCCGCGGCGGGAGGCGAGGCGGTACATGTCGAAACTGTATCCGCCCGTCAGCCAACGCAGCGGCCCCTCGGCGACGGGATTCCAATCACCGGCCGAGATCACACGGAAACTCTCACGCGTGGAAGACGACCGCCTGCCGTCCCGGTCGAGTACCAATTCGAGCCGTCCGCGACGCGGGGTGTACTGCACGGCGAAACCGTCGATCACGTTGTCGTAGAACAGGTGCGACCCGGCGTAGATGGCCCGCGAGTAGGCTCCGGTAAGGTGGCGCCGCTCAAACTTACCGGCCCACAGGCCGTAAAGATCGGAACGGAAGTTGTAGTAGATGAGCGGCTCGGGAGTGCGGCGACTCACCGCCGCCCCCATATCGCGGGTGTAGCTCGCACCGACCATCACGCGGTGGCGACGATCGGCGTCGCCGAACCCGATACCGATGGCCGGTGCCACCCTCATACTGAAGAATGTGATCGAGGGCACCGACCCGACATATTTCAAGGCGTCGTACTCGCGGTTGTCGAGTTTTGTGTCGAGCCGCAGGTCGAATTCGAAGTTTTGCGCTCCGGCTCCCCAGACCACGACCATCATCGCCAACGCGACGAGTACGATTCCTTTCTTCACTTTTCTCTAAAATTCGTGAATCACCAGCCCGGAACGCAGTTTGGGTTCGAACCACGTGGTTTTGGGCGGCATGATGTTGCCCGTGTCGGCGATGTCGATCAGCTGCGGCATCGACACCGGGTAGAGAGCGAACGCAACGGCCATCTCGCCGCTGTCGACCCTGCGCGCCAGCTCGCCGAGACCACGGATACCCCCCACGAAGTCGATGCGTTTGTCGCTCCGCAGGTCTTTGATGCCGAGGACACGATCGAGCACAAGGTTCGAGAGCACCGTCACATCCAGAACTCCGATCGGATCGGCGTCGTTGTAGGCTCCCGGCCGTGCCGTGAGGCTGTACCACTTGCCGTCGAGATACATCGCGAAGTTGTGCAGAGCGTTCGGGCGATACTCCGCCGCACCCTTATCCTCGACGACGAAATCGCGGCCCAGCGCCTCGACGAGCCCTTCGGGAGTGAGGCCGTTCAGGTCGCGCACCACGCGATTGTAGTCTATGATCTTGAGCTGGTCGTCGGGGAAGATCACGGCCAGAAAGTAGTTGTACTCCTCGTCGCCGGTGTGGCGCGGATTGGCCTTTGCGCGTTCCTGTCCCACGAGCGCCGCGGCGGCCGTGCGGTGATGTCCGTCGGCGACGTACAACGCCGGGATGCCTGCGAATATCTCCGTGATGCGGCTTATCACGGCGGGATCGTCGATCTTCCAGAACTTGTGGCCGAACCCGTCGCCCTCGGCAACGAAGTCGTACTCGGCGGGGCCCGTCGTCACCCGGGCGACGATCGCGTCCATCTCTTTCGACGCCGGGTAGGCGAAGAACACCGGTTCGATGTTTGCGCTCTGTTCGCGCACGTGAATCATGCGGTCTTCCTCCTTGTCGCGGCGGGTGAGTTCGTGCTTTCTGATGTTGCCTTCGAGGTAGTCGGCCACGCTCGCTCCGGCCACAAGGCCGTACTGTGTGCGGCCGTCCATCGTCTGGGCGTAGATATAGTAGCACTCTTCGGGATCCTTCACGAGCCAGCCGCGCTGTTTCCACGCATTGTAGTTTTCGACGGCTTTTGCATACACCTCCTCGGAGTGTTCGTCGGCGATGGGTGTGAAGTCGATCTCGGGTTTCGTGATGTGGAGCAGCGACTTCTCGCCCGCCTCGGCCTGCGCTTCGGCCGAGTTGAGCACATCGTAGGGCCTTGCCGCCACCTCTTTTGCAAATTCCACGGGGGGTCTCACACCGCGGAATGGTTTTATTATGGCCATGATTACTTTAAAAAAGGTCCAATTCTGTCGGACGGTTATCTTTCATTCGATTTTGTTTCGTCTCCTCGTGTCGTTTGCCCGTTGCTCAGGTTGAGCAAGCACCAAAACAACTTTTGTGTCCGTTGCTCAGGTTGAGCAAACCCCAAAATAACTTTTGCGCCCGTTGCTCAGGCTGAGCAAGCCGCGATCCGTGTCGTTTACCGCCTGCTCCGCGTCAGGGATTGTTGACCCGGAACTTGACGTTGCCGTTGGCGAAGAAGTCGACGATCTGCGAAGCGGCGGCAAGGCCTGCGTTGATGTTTGCCTCGGCGGTTTCGGCGCCCATCTTCTTGGCCGTCGCAAAGACACGCTTGCCGAATTTCTCATTCAGCTGTCCTTGCGTGTCGGCGGCTATGTCGGTGGCGTACTTCAGGTCGGCCCTTTCTTCGAGAGCTTTCGCCAGGCCCGCCTCGTCGATCACCTCCTTGCGGGCGGTGTTGATGAGGGTCGCGCCCTTCGGCATGCTCGTGAGAAGGTCGTAGCCGATGCTGCCGCGGGTCTCGGCGGTGGCCGGAATGTGGAGCGACAGATAGTTCGACCGGCGGTAGAGATCGGCCACATCGGCGGCTTTCTCCACTCCGTCGACATCGAACACGGCGTCGTTGACCCACGGGTCGAACGCAATGACGTGCATCCCGAAGCCCTTGCCGAGCAAGCCCACCAGACGGCCCACGTTACCGTAGGCGTGGATGCCGAGGGTTTTGCCCTTGAGTTCGGTGCCGGTGCCGGGCGAGAACTGCCCGCGCGCCATGAACACCATCATTCCGATGGCGAGTTCGGCCACGGCGCCCGAGTTCTGGCCCGGGGTGTTCATCACCACGATGCCGCGAGCGCTGCACGCCGCAAGGTCGACGTTGTCGTAGCCCGCACCGGCGCGAACAACGATCTTGAGTTTCGGCGCGGCGGCCACCACCTCGGCGGTCACTTTGTCGGAGCGGATGATCACGGCTTCGGCGTCTTTCACCGCATCGAGCAACTGCTGCTTGTCGGTATATTTTTCGAGCAGCACCACTTCATGCCCCGCCTCAACGGCTATTTTTTTAATGCCGTTCACAGCCTCGGCCGCAAACGGTTTTTCGGTTGCAACTAAAATCTTCATTTCTTCGAGCTTTCAAAGTCCTGCATACATTTCACGAGTGCCTCGACAGCCTCGACCGGACATGCGTTGTAGATCGACGCGCGGAAACCGCCAACGGAACGGTGGCCCTTGATGCCGACCATGCCGCGTTCTTTGGCGAAGTTCATGAATTCGCCCTCAAGAGCCTCGTGGCCCGGCGCCATCACGAAACAGACGTTCATTATCGAGCGGTCTTCGGGCACAGCCGTACCGGTGAACAACGGGTTGCGGTCGATCTCGCCGTAGAGCATGTCGGCCTTCTGTCTGTTTATTTTGTACATCGCCTCGACACCGCCCAGGGATTTCACCCACTTCAGCGTCTGGTACATGACGTAGATCGGGAACACGGGCGGAGTGTTGAACATCGAGTTGTCGCGAGCCTCGGCGCCGATAAATGTCGAATAGTTCACCATCGTCGGCAGCGGACGCCCCGACGAGCCGAGCAGATCCTTGCGCACGATGACGAATGCCACCCCCGCAGGGCCGACGTTCTTCTGCGCGCCGCCGTAGATCAGACCGTACTTGCGCACGTCCACCGGACGCGACATGATGTCGGACGACATGTCGGCCACAAGGGTCACGGGCGACGAGATGTCGGTGTGTATCTCGGTGCCGTAGATGGTGTTGTTGGTCGTGATGTGGAAATAGTCGGCGTCGGCCGGGATGGTGTAGCCTTTGGGAACGTAGGTGTAGTTCTTGTCCTCGCTCGAAGCCACCACTTCCACTTCGCCGTAAAACTTAGCCTCCTTGATCGCCTTTTTCGCCCACACACCGGTCTGAAGATAGGCGGCCTTCTTTTTCAGCAGGTTTGCGGGCACTTCGAAGAACTGGGTGGAGGCGCCGCCGCCGAGGAACAGCACGGCGTAGTCGTCGGGAATACCCAGAAGGTCGCGCCAAAGCTGTTCGGTTTCGGCCATCACGCGCTCCCAACCCGGGGTGCGGTGCGAAATCTCCAGAACACCTATTCCCGTGCCGTCGAAGTCGCGTATCGCGTCGATCGCAGCCTCGATCGCCGGGCGGGGCAGCACACATGGCCCGGCATTGAAGTTATATTTTACCATTGTTCGATGAGTGATTATGTTTCCGTTACGAGGCACAAATATACGAATAAAAATTTTTCCGTACCTTTGCGTACTCTAATAATTATTGTCGCCATGATAAAATCGATGACCGGCTACGGCCGTGCCACCGCTCCGGCGGGTACCGGACTGATCACCGTCGAGGTGCGGACGCTCAACAGCAAGCAGCTCGACCTCAACGTCAAGATGCCCCCGGCGTACCGGTCGGTGGAGCACGAGGTGCGTTCGCTGGCGGCGGCGAGGGTCGGTCGCGGCAAGGCCGACGTGTACGTCAACGTCGAGGATTCGTCGTCGGCCGGCGCGGCGCGCATCGACTCCGCGCTCGTCGGCGACTACTGGCGACAGATCAGGGAGGTCGTACGCGAATCGGGCATGCCGTCGGGAACGGAGACCTTGTTCGTGGCGTCGATCCTGCGTCTGCCCGACGTGATGGTGTCGGCCGAGACGTCCGGCGATGTGCCCGACGCGGAGCGTGCGGCGCTGCTCGGTGCCGCGGGCGCGGCGCTGGACGCCCTCGACGCCTTTCGCGAGGGCGAGGGGAAGATACTGCTCGACGACGTGATGTGCCGCGTCGCGACCATCGGCGGGCTGCTGTCGGAGGTCGAACCTTTCGAGACGGCGCGCGTGCCGGCGGTCAGGGCGCGCATCATGGAGAACGTCGCCGCGGCCGGTGTGGCCGTCGACGCCAACCGGCTGGAGCAGGAGATAGTGTTCTGGGTCGAGAAGCTCGACGTCACCGAGGAGAAGGTGCGCCTTGCCAAACACCTCGACTACTTCCGCGAGACCGCGGGCGAACAGGGCGCCGGACGCAAGCTGGGGTTCATCGCCCAGGAGATGGGGCGCGAGATCAACACCCTCGGCTCGAAGGCCAACGACGCCGACATCCAGAAACTCGTCGTGCGGATGAAGGACGAACTCGAAAAGATCAAGGAGCAGCTCCTCAACATACTTTGACGCGGCCCGCGGGCCGCGGGTAACGGGCCTCGGGGCGGGGAGCGCGTCCCGGCCCAAGGCGTTAAAAAGATTTCGCCGCGCTCCCGGCGGTGTCGGCGGGGCGGAAAAAACTTTTTTTCTGTCCCCGCAGGTTGCAGCGCAGCGGAAAAACTTTTTTCCGCGTTCCCGCAGGTTGCGGCACGGCAGAAAAACTTTTTTCTCTGTTCCCGCGGGTTGCGGTGCAGCGGAAAAACTTTTTTCTCTGTTCCCGCGGGTTGCGGTGCAGCGGAAAAACTTTTTTCTCTGTTCCCGCGGGTTGCGGCGCAGCGGAAAAATTTTTTTCCGTGTTCCCGCAAGTTGCGGCGCGGCGGAAAAACTTTTTTCCGCGTCCCCGGCACTGCCGACGCTCGGCGCACAACGGTTTATTGATTGAAACACACGGCTCATAACTGTAAAAAATGGGAAATTTGTTGATATTTTCGGCGCCGAGCGGGTCGGGCAAGACCACGATCGTGCGGGAGCTGATGGCGCGGTTCCCGCAGATCGAATTCTCGGTGTCCGCCACTTCGCGCGCACCCCGCGGCAGCGAGGTCGACGGCCGCGACTACCGCTTCGTGACGCCGGAGGAGTTTCGCCGGCTGGCGGACGAAGGGGCGTTCGTGGAGTGGGAGGAGGTCTATCCCGGCACCTGTTACGGCACGCTGCGCGGCGAGGTGGAGGCGATCCGGGAGCGTGGCGGCGTGTGCGCGTTCGACGTCGACGTGGTGGGCGGCGTTCGCCTCAAGGGGATATTCGGCGACGACGCGCTGTCGTTCTTCGTGATGGCCCCCTCGTCCGGGGAGCTGCGCCGCCGTTTGGAGGGGCGCGGCACCGACTCGCCCGAGAACATCGAGCGCCGGCTGGCCAAGGCCGCCGCCGAGACCGAACGCGCCGGCGAGTTCGACCACATCATAGTCAACGACGATCTCGCGCGGGCCGTCGACGAGGCGTCGCGCATCGTGGCGCCTTTCATCGCCGGGCGGGTGATGCTCTACTTCGGGTCGTTCAACCCGGTGCACCGGGGCCACGTCGCTGTCGCCGAGTGGGCCGTCGACCGGGGGCTGGCCGATGTGGTGGTGATGGTGGTGTCGCCGCAAAATCCTTCCAAGGAGGCCGACGGGCTGGCGCCGGAGCTGGAGCGGTTCGAGGCGGCGCAGCTGGCGGCCGCCGCGTCGCGCCATCCGTGGGCTATTCAGGCGTCGGCGGTGGAGATGACCCTGCCGCGGCCATCCTACACCATCGACACGCTGCGGCACCTTTCGGCGCTCATGCCCGGCAAACGGTTCTCGATCCTGCTCGGGGGCGACAACGCCGCCGGGCTGGCCCGCTGGCGGGAGGCCGACCGGATTCTCGGGCACTATCCCGTGTATGTGTATCCCCGTCCGGGCGACGACCGCGCAAAGTATCCCGCCGGGGTCGAGGTGTTGGAAGACGCCCCTTTACTGGATATCTCCTCCACCCGGATACGTGCGCTGCTCGACTCCGGGCGCGAACACTACCGGGCCGGACGGTTCGGCGACGCGGCCAACGACTTCGCGCGTGTGCGTGAACTTTCGCCCTGGAGCACCGAGGCCGCCGGTTACCTCTCCATGATCGACGATATTCTCTCGTATCGCAACACCGACTTAATCAACCCATAAGGTTAAATCACTTCACAGACACTATGTATCGCAACGACTCACCTGCTAATTGCCCGTGCGGCGCGCACCCATGATAGAAGTAGACGGCGTAATTGTCAGCACCGACATCCTGACGGAGAAGTTTCTTTGCGACCTGTCGGCGTGCCGCGGCATCTGCTGCGTGGAGGGTAACTCCGGGGCTCCGCTTGAGACCGACGAGGCGCGGGTGCTGGCCGGGGAGTGGGCATCCTTCCGGCCCTTCATGACTCCCGAGGGGATTGCGGAGGTAGAGCGGCAGGGTTTTGCGGTGATCGACTCCGACGGCGATCTCGTCACCCCCCTCGTCGGCGTCGCAGAGTGCGCGTACTCTTACAATAGCGACGGTGTGACGCTCTGCGCGATAGAAAAAGCGTGGGCCGGGGGGCGGACGGCGTTTCGCAAGCCGGTGTCGTGCCACCTCTATCCGATCCGGGTGGCGCGCTTCGGCGACGGCTCGCTGGGTCTCAACTACCACCGCTGGGCGGTGTGCGAGGGGGCGCGACGGTCGGGCCGCGAGCGAGGAGTGCCTGTGTTCCGCATGTTGCGCGAGGCTATCGTGAGGCGTTTCGGCGAGGAATTCTTCGAGGCCCTCGAAGCCGCCGAAAAATACCTTCTCAAAGGACGGCCCGAGTGATGGTGTTCACGAGCGCCGGATCGTGAGGCGCGGTGACCCGCAGATAGTTGCCGGTGAATCCGCTCATCACGCCACCCTTTTGCTCGCCCTCCCACAGGACTTCTGCCGTGGTGCCGCGGAAACGTGCGGTGAACTCCGCCAGCAGCTCCTCGCTCAGCGTACCGAGCGCGGCGGCCCTTTCGGCGGCGACGCGCGGCGGCACACGGCCGGGCATAGTGGCGGCGGGAGTCCCCGGCCGCACGGAGTAGGGGAAAACGTGTAGCTGCGAGGGGCGCACCCGCTCCAGAAACGTGCGCGTGGCCTCGAAATCGTCCTCCGTCTCGCCCGGAAAACCCACTATCACGTCTATCCCGATGAATGCGTCGGGCATCTTTTCGCGGATACGGACGACACGTTCGGCGAACCTCGCGGTGGTGTAACGTCGGCGCATCAGGCCGAGTATCCGGTCGCATCCGCTCTGGAGCGGGATGTGGAAGTGGGGTTGGAACGCGCGCGAGGCGGCGCAGAACGCTATTATTTCGTCGGTGAGCAGGTTGGGTTCTATCGACGAGATGCGGTAACGCTCGACCCCCTCCACCCCGTCGAGCGCGCGGAGCAGATCGAGGAAACTCTCGCCCGTCGTTCGGCCGAAGTCGCCCGTGTTGACCCCCGTCACGACTACCTCCTTCACCCCTCTCGCGGCGATCTCGCGGGCCTGGCTCACAACTTCGGCGATGGGGATGTTGCGGCTCTCACCGCGGGCGTAGTGGATCGTGCAGTAGGCGCATTTGTAGTCGCAACCGTCCTGCACCTTCAGGAACGAGCGGGTTCGGTCGCCCGCCGACCACGCGGGGTAGAAATTGCAATGACCGGCCACCTCCCCCTCCAATCTGCGCAGAAGATCGCCTTTGGCATCGTTGCCGACAACGAGGTGGACGCCGGGAATGGCGGCGAGGCGTTCGGGTGCGAGCTGGGCGTAACACCCCGTGACCACGATCCGCGCCGAGGGTGAGCGGCGGTGCAGCCGCGCGATGAGGTTGCGGCATTTTTTGTCGGCCGCGGCGGTCACCGAGCAGGTGTTCACAACGTAGACATCGGCCTCGGGAATGCTTCCGCCGTCGTCTTCGCCGTCGGCGTTTCTGCCGCCCGCACGATCCCACCCCGCGGCGGCGAATTCGCGCGCCAGGGTCGATGTCTCGGCGAAGTTGACCTTGCAGCCCAACGTATGGAAACTTACTTTCATGCGTAAATAAATCTAAGGTGTATCGGTTGAAAGCCCTTTGCGGAGCCTCCGCAAGTCGTGAATCGTGCTATTAGGTCGTTACCTCTGTCGGCTTTTCCCCATTGTTGCCGCCGAGCGGTGCTCGGCACTTTCATCTCGCCGCTCGCTACGCGAGAATCGACTACGCCCGCGCCGCCGCTTCGATGCCCGTTTGCCGAACTTCGGGCGAGGCTGAACGTCGTGTGGCGTTCACCGTGCAAAGATACTGATTCCTTCACACAAAACGGAAATAAATAAGGCTAAGTATTTGTGGTTAAGGTTGGTTCTGCGTGGAAAAAGCGGTCAAAGTGACCCGTTGGAAACGGTCGGAAGTGACCACGAGAGTCGATGCTTCAAAAAGCACAAAAGTTGTTGTCGAGATTGGGGTGTTCGCGTATGAGATTTATCC
>JAITWC010000172.1 GCA_031285485.1 Alistipes sp. | reverse complement strand
TCGTCATATCGATGTCGATTGTGCGGTTGCGGGTGGCCGATCCGGTCGAGTCGGCGATGTAGGTTATGTGGCCCACATTGAAGTTGTAGTAGCCGCGGTCGCGCAACAGAGAGGTGATGCGCGACCGCTCGTCGTCCATCACTCCGGTGTCGAATATGTCACCCGTATGGAGTAGCGTGTGGATGGAGTCCGCCATCACTACGTCGCGCAGCGTGGTGTCGCGGAACGTGCGGGTGATGCGGCCTATGTGGGACGGAGGCCCTTGAGTGACTCTGTATGTTACACTCACCTTTTTACGCCTTAGTGTGTCGACCCGTGCATCGATCGTACCCGAGAAGAACCCGCGCAAGGCGATGTAAGTTTGGAGATTGTCGACCGAGCGGGCGGTTATGGCGGGATTCCACACTATGGGTTGCTCGCCCGCGCCGCGCAGGAAGTTGTGCCATCCGGTCTGTTTCTCCGGGTCGGCCTGGGCCCACAGCCAAGGGTAGAGGTTGGTGCCGAGGAAGTGGTGGTTGGTCGACGGCAACACGTAGCGGTCGAGTTCGGTGGCAGTGATGCGCTCGCGGCGGGGAGTGTGGCGGTCGGCCTTGATGACGTTGCGTTTAAGCATGTAGCTGCCCTCGGGAAAGCGGCGCGTCACTCCGCACGACGAGAGCATCGCTCCCGCCGCGAGTGTCAACGCTATGATGATAATCCTTCCGCGCATGTCGTTTTATTGATTGAAAAAGCCTTTTTCGACGAGGTGATCGAAGTATTTTCGTGAGAAGGCGCGGTTATCCTCGCCTTTGTATCGCCGTTCGGTGAAGATGCGGGCAAGGGTAGGGAGGTCGTTGGCTTTCAGCAGCTCGGCGGTCTCGGGCGAGGCTTCGCGGGCGGCCCAAAAACTCTCGATCTCAGCGTCCGACGGTTCGCGGTAAACGTCACTGTGAACGACCGCTTCGAGTGGCAGGCGATCGGTTAGCTGAACCTCGGTGGCGGGATAGCCGCAGGATAGGGCCATCACCGGGATCACGCTATCCGGGAGTCTCAGTATCTCGGTGATCTCGGGGGCATTGTAGTGGGTGGTGCCGAGGTAGCAGATACCCAACCCGTGCGCCTCAGCCTGGAGCACTAGGTTGGCCGAGGCGAGCACCGCGTCGGTCATGGCGCCGAGGAACCACACGAAGTTGTCGTACTCAGGGGTCGCGCCACGCAGTTCACACCACCTCGAAAATCGCCTCACGTCGGCGCAGAAAGTGATTATGGCCGGGGCGTGGGCGGTAGGTTGGTTGAGATGTGTAGGGGCGAGGCTTTGCAACAGCTCGGGGTCGGTGGTGACCACGATGCTGTACGCCTGCATGTTGCCGGTATTGGAGGCGCGCACGGCAGCCTCTAACATCTCGCTCATCACGGCGGCAGGTATGGGGTCGGGGCGGAATCTTCGGTGCGACCGGTGTTCAGCTATTTCTCGTATCATCGTTGTCGTATCGTTAGTTAGTTATGCTTTGCGTGTTTCATTCGAGAGTTATTTTCTTTCACAACTGCAAATATAGCGTTTATTTTTCGTGCCAAATGATTACTTTTGCGGGCATGATGGAAAAATTCATGATTGCCGGGGGTATGGCTCTGCGGGTTGCCGACAGCGGGGAGACCGGGAGAGGTCGGGTTGTGGTTTTGCTGCACGGTTATCTGGAGAATCTCGATATATGGGACGATGTGGCGCCTCTGTTGGAGGGGGCCGCCCGTGTGGTGGCTTTCGATCTGCCCGGACACGGCATCTCGGAGGTTCGGGGGCCGGTGCACACTATGGATTTCGTGGCCGGAGTGGTGCTCGACGCGCTTGTTGCATCGGGTGTCGCCCGGTGTACCGTGGTGGGCCATTCGATGGGCGGATATGTGGCGTTGGCGCTGGCCGCGGCACATCCGGAGATGCTCGACGGGCTGGTGCTGTTGTCGTCGACCCCGAACGCCGACAGTCATGCCAAACGTGAAGAGCGGGAGCGGGAGATCGCCATCATCGAGGGGGGAAAGAAGGAACTGCTGTCGCGTACGCAGCCGGGCCGCGGGTTCGCGCCCGGGAACCACCGCCGTATGGCCGACCGCATCGAAGACCTCGCCGAGGGAGTGATGCTCACCGAGAACGAGGGCATCACGGCGCTGCTGCGCGGAATGTCCGCGCGGCCCGACATGAACGATATGCTACGGGTTCTGCCGGTGCCGCAGCTGTTTATCCTCGGTCGGCACGACGAGTACATAACCCCGGAGGTGGCCGCCGCGATGATCGAACGGCAACCACAGGCGAGGGTGGTGTGGCTCGAAGGTTCGGGTCACAACGGCCTCATCGAAGAGCCTCGCGCCGCGGCCGGGGCGATACTTGGATTTATGGGTGTCAACGACAATTAAAACTCTCATGAGGCGATAGTCACGCCAACGAACATGAAAATGTAGTAGCTTGCAGTTGCGTATTACGCACTAACAGTTACAGCAATGAGAGAAGCGACTTATTTTGAGCAGGTCGTGGCCCAGTGCTGCGGACTTGACGAACACAAGGAGACTGTCGTAGCGACGGTATCGGGAACAGGAATCAAGTCCGAGACCCGAACGATTTCGACCTTTACACGTTCTTTGACAGAGTTGAGAGAATGGATTTTATCGCTCGGCGTGCCCCCTGTTGCCATGTAGAGCACCGGCGTGTTCCGGAAGCCTTTGTTCAACATTCTTGAGGGCCACGGTCTTACCATTTTGGTTGTCAACGCCCGTCACATCAAGTATGTTCCGGGTCACAAGACGGACAAGAATGACAGCGCATGGATAGCCAAATTGCTTTTGGCGGGATTGCTCAATGGCAGTTTAGTTCCCCCTGTCGAGATTCGTGATCTGCGCGACATGGTTCGTTACCGGCGCAAGTTGGAGGGTGTCGTTACCGCCGGGAAGAACCGTTCGATGCGGATACTGGAGGATGCGAACATAAAGTTGTCCAGCGTCTTGTCCAAAGTGAACGGGGTGAGTGGTGAACGTATCGTTGAGGCGCTTCTGGCGGGTGAGACAGACACGGATCGACTGGCATCGTTGTGTCATTGGCGGGTCAGAGCCGAAAAGGAAGAGATCATGCTGGCTTTGATGGTTTCCGCGCCGGCTGAAAGGACTGAACGGATTGGTTTGGTGGTTTCAGCCCCGGCTGAAAGAACTAAATGGATTGTTTTGGTGGTTTCCGAGGCCCCGGAAAGCCCCGAACCGCTCTCCGTGCGGGGAGTTTGAACTCTTAATTCGCATTGATAACCATATTTCGTGTATGAGAGACAGGATACGGGCTTCGCTCGAAAGTTTTGACTATGGGCGGTTGATGCAGAGGCGCATCAACCGCATCCTGTTGATATGCAGTTCGTATGACGCCTACATCCTGGAAGAGGACGGGCGGCTGGACGTGCGTATCAATCAGGAGTACCGCGATCTTAACCTGACGCACACGCCGTCGTTCATCCGCGTCAGCACCACCGCCGAGGCGCTTGAGGTGCTGGCCACGCAGGAGGACATCGACCTGGTGATCAGCATGTACAACGTTGGCGAGCCGGACGTGTTCACATTCGCGCGGCGGGTCAAGGAGATGAGGCCGGGGCTGCTGGTTGTGCTGTTGACCCACTTCACGCGCAATATTTCGCGGCGGATATGGGGCGAGGACACCGCCGGGCTGGACTACATTTTCTGCTGGCACGGCAATCCCGACCTGCTCATAGCGATAGTCAAACTGATCGAGGACCGCATGAACGCCGACGTCGATATCCTCGAAGTGGGCGTACAGTGCATCCTGCTCGTGGAGGACTCCATCCGCTACTATTCGTCTTATCTGCCCGCCATCTACCGCATCGTGATGCACCAGAGCAACGAGTTCGTGCGCGAGGCGATGGGCGAACAGCAGCAGATGTTGCGCAAGCGTTCGCGGCCCAAGATCCTGCTCGCAACGAACTACGAGGAGGCGGTGGCGCTGTATGAGCGCTACAAGAACAACCTGCTGGGGATCATCTCGGACGTGGGATTCGTGATGCACAAGGGCGACAACCCCGACGACGAGAAGATCGACGCGGGGATCGAGCTGTGCCGGTTCGTGAAGGCCGACAATCCCTACATGCCCTTTGTGATGCAGTCGTCGCAGGCTTCGGTTCGCGAAACGGCGCGGGAGTTGGGCGTCGGGTTCCTTGAGAAATACTCCGAAACGCTGCTTCAGGAGTTGGAACGCCACATGACGGCCGAGTTCCGGTTCGGCGACTTCATTTTCCGCGATCCCGAAACGAAGGCCGAGGCGGGGCGCGCGCGCGACCTGCGCGAGATGCAGACCGAGCTGGCGGTTATTCCCGACGAGGTGCTGGTGTATCATGTCGAGAACCAGCACATATCGAAGTGGTTGTACGCGAGGGGGATCTTCGCGCTGGCGCACGTTTTCGAGCAGACCCCGGCGGGACACTTCCACAGCGTGGACAGCATGCGGTCATTTTTGGTCGACAGTATCGGCAACTACCGCATACTGCTGTCGCAGGGGGTGGTGACGCCGTTCTCGGAGTCGTCGTTCAGCGACAGCGTGTGGATGTCGCGCATCGGCGAAGGGTCGCTCGGCGGCAAGGGGCGCGGCCTGGCGTTCATGAACAACATGCTGCTCAAGCACAACTTCTACGACAAATATCCCGGAGTGAGGGTGATGCTGCCGCGGACGCTCGTGGTGGCGACCGACTGCTTCGACGAGTTTATGGAGATCAACGGGCTGCACTATCTGATGAGCGCCGACCTGTCGGACGAGGAGATACTGTCGGAGTTCGTGTCGTCGCACCTGCCGGAGAGTCTGCTCACAAAGCTGCGGGTGTTTATCCGTTATGCGAGCGGGCCGCTGGCCGTGCGGTCGTCGTCGAAGCTTGAGGACTCGCACTACCAGCCGTTCGCCGGGATCTACTCGACGTACATGATCCCGCAGGCCGAGAATGAGGATCGCACGCTGAGGTTGCTGGGCAAGGCGATCAAGAGCGTCTACGCGTCGGTGTTCTTCACTCCGGCGCGGTCTTACATCTCGGCGAGCGGCAACATGCTGTCGGAGGAGAAGATGGCGGTGGTGATACAGGAGGTGTGCGGCAGCGAGGAGCAGGGATTGTTCTTTCCGACGGTCTCCGGCGTGGCGCGCTCGCTGAACTTCTATCCGCTGGGCAACGAACGGCCCGAGGAGGGGGTGGCTGAGATCGCCGTGGGGCTGGGGAAGCTGGTTGTGGACGGGGGCCGGGTGCTGCGTTTTTCGCCCAGGCATCCGCGGCACACGTTGCAGTTGTCGGTGACGGAGCTTGCGCTGCGGGAGACACAGCGGGAGATGTATGTGCTCGATCTGCGGCCCGAGAAGTTCAAGACGTCGCTCGACGAGGCGGTGAACCTTCAGAAGATCGAGATCAACGCCGCCAAGGATTTCCGCAACATCGCACACGTGGCCTCGACGTGGGACATGAACAACCAGATGATCTCGGACAACGTGACGATCGACGGGCGGCGCATCATCACCTTCGCGCGGATACTGAAGTACGACTCTTTTCCGCTGGCCGAGATACTGGCCGACCTGCTGGAGATGAGCAGCCGCGAGATGAGGGGGCCGGTCGAGATCGAGTTCGCGTGCGACCTCGACGTGCCTCGCGGATCGAGCCGGGTGTTCAACTTCCTTCAGATCCGGCCCATAGTCGACAACGAGAACCGGACTTCGCTCGACTGGGACAAGGTATCCACGGAGGGGGCGCTGCTGTGGGCGCAGAGCGCCGTGGGAGTGGGCGCGGTGGAGGGTGTGCGCGACGTTGTTTACGTCAGGCCCGAGGCGTTCGACAACATGCGGACGGTCGAGATAGGCGCCGAGTTGGAGGCCATCAACAGACGGCTGAAAGAGGCTAAGCGAAACTGCGTGCTCATCGGGCCCGGGCGTTGGGGGTCGAGCGATCCTTTCCTCGGAGTGCCGGTCAAGTGGGGCGACATATCGGAGGCGTCGGTGATCGTGGAGTGCGGCCAGGCCAACTTCCGCGTCGATCCGAGCCAGGGCACCCACTTCTTCCAGAATCTCATCTCGTTCGGGGTGGGCTACCTCACCATCAATCCCTTCATGGGCGACGGCGGGCTCGACCTCGACGCCCTGGCCGCCGCCGAAACGGTGAGCGAGACGCGCTACGTGCGCCACGTCAGGTTCTCCGAGCCGCTCTACATCTTTGTGGACGGGCGCAACAACAAGGCGATCGTTCGCGCCACCCCCGCGCCGCCCTCGGAACGATCGGTTCGGGAGTAGCAGAAGTTCCTGAAAGGGCAAAATCACTTGCAAGTGGGGTAGCAGAACTTTCTGAAAGGGCAAAATCACTTGCAAGTGAGGTAGCAGAAGTTCCTGGAAGGGCAAAATCACTTGCATGTGGGGTAGCAGAAGTTTCCGAAAGGGCAATTTCACTTGCAACGGTCGTAGCAGGAGTTCCCGAAACAGCTACCTGGAGGCGCTCAGGGCCTCGTAGAGCGATCCGGCCCAGTAGTTTCGCAGTCCGAACCCGCGCGCTTTCCCCACCATGCCCCGGCTGCGCAGCACTTCGCGCGTGGCCACGTCGAAGTGAACGACGAGAAAAGACCCCATGCCGGTCGATTTGTCGAGCATCTCGCCCACAATCACGAGGCCCGTCCCTTCACTCTCCCGCAACTCGTAGCGGCGCACCATGTCGGCAACCTGGTCGGGGGAGATGGCGTATTCCGACGAATGGGTGATCACCTCGGCCGGGTCGATGTCGTCGTTGAGGCGTGTGGTCGGCGAGATGTTACGGCCGGTGATGTCGACTGAGAGGAATTTTCCGGGGTCGTACTTCGACCACTCGGCGATGACGAGCGAGTTGATGCGGCCGAAAACCTCCCTGAACTGGTATCCCGTTTCGGTGGCCCCGAACACCCTGGTCCTCGAAAAGTCTACACCGTAATAACGGGTCTGTGCCGACAGTGCGGCGCACGACAGAAGTACGACGGAAAGTGCGAAAAGTTTTTTCATGGTCTCTGAATGATTAAAATTCATGCAAATATAACTATTTTCCGCGGCTTGCGGCTCATCGGGGGCATCTGTATGTGCGCGATGCGGTCGGCGCTGTCGAAGATCACCTCGGGGGCAACGCGGATGCGGGCGCGGAATATGTCCTTGAGGCGTTTGACGAATTCGTCGCTGCGGTCGGAGCTGTGTATCCTCACGGCCACCGAGTCGGTACCCAGGTCGTTGGACGACACCTCGACGATGTAGTTGTCGATCTCGGCCACACTGTCGAGCACGTCGAACATGGCGGGCGGATAGAGCGTGGTTCCCTTGAGCTTTATCATCTGGCCCTTGCGGCCGAACACCGGGCCGAGGCGCATTGTGGTGCGCCCGCAGCCGCATCGGTCGTGGTAGCCGACGCAGATGTCGCCCGTCTTGAACCTTACGAGGGGCATTCCCTCGACCCCGAGCGTGGTGATGGTCACTTCGCCCGGAGTGCCGGGGGTTACGGGCCGGTCGTCGCCGTCGAGGAGTTCCACTACTATGAGTTCGGGTTGGAGGTGACCGCCGCGGTGGCAGGCGCACTCGGTGAACGAGGTTTGCATCTCGGTGGAGGCGTAGGTGGAGCGCAGGTCGAGTTCGGGCCACTTGTCGTGGATCTGGCGGCCGAGGGTGTTGAGCTCGAAGTTGCCGTCGCGCAACGACTCGCCTATGCAGACGGCACGGCGCAGCGAACTCGCGCGGTAATCCATGCCGTTGGCCTCGGCGAATTCGATGAGCTTTATGAGGAACGACGGGACGGCGATGCAGGTGGTGGGTTGGATGCGGCGGATGGTGTCCCACTGCAACTCGGGGATGCCGTTGCCGACCCGCACGACGCCGATACCGAGCCGCCGCGCACCGAGAAAATAGGCCAGGCCCGCCATGAAACGGCGGTCGATGGTGGTCATCAGTTGCAGTATGTCGCCTTCTGCGCAGCCAGCGGTGAAGAACGACAGAGCCTCGTTGCGGGCGAGTCGGTCGAGGTCGGCGTCGGTCAGGGCGAAAGTCACCGGATCGCCCAGCGTGCCGGATGTGGTGACGTAATCGGCGATTTTTTCCGGCGGGACGCACACGAAGTCGGGGCCGTGGAGTTGCAGGTCTTCCTTTGTGGTTACCGGCAGGCGGGTGAGGTCTTCGAGGGTGCGGATCGTGGCGGGGTCGATGTCGTGGGCCGCGAACAGGCGGCGGTAATATGGGGAGTTGGCCGCCACGTAATCCATGGTCCCGACGAGGCGGGCGGACTGGCAGCGCTCTATCTCGGCGGGGGGGGCGTATTGGATCTCGGGATCGTGGGTGCGGTTCATCGTTGTGCAGGGATTGTTAGTGACGGAGTACGAAGTTCGGCCGAAAAGTCGGGAGCGGCGAATATTTTACGAAGGTCGTAGCAGACGTAATCGCCCTCGTGGCCCATGCCGGTGGAGACCCACATGAGTTGGTGGACGGGTTGGAAGATTACCGAGTGGTGGGCGAATGATTGGTTAACGCGGCGGGGGTCGCCCGGGGGGAGTGGGGTGCCGCCGGGGGCGAGGCTGTCGCGCAGGATGGTGGCCGCGTCCTGCGGTGAGATTGTTCCGGCGGCTGAGATCAGTTCGTCGATCCGCCTCAGACGCCAGGGGCTGTCGCTCGTGGCAATGTTCTCAGTGTTATATTTGTCGGTGGCGAAGTCGGCGCTCTGGAAATGGTTGGTGCAGACGAGGTGGTCGCCGTCGGGTGAGTAGAGCGCCGTGTGTTCGGGCGATTTCTCGATCACCGCCGCGCGTCCGTCTGCCGCCGAGCCTATGAGCAGAGATTCGCTGACGAAGGTTTGCCGGTCGCGGGCTATCGCCATTGCCTCGTCGATCGTAGCGGCGTATTGCAGTATCTCGCGGGCGAGCAGCGAGATGGGCATCGCGCTCGCTGTGGGAGGTGCGCCTTTGGCCGCGTTGATCGTCACCGTGAGCCCCCGTTCGTTCATGCCCGACAGCACTCCGGTCATTCCGGGCCACGTGACCGAGGCAAATTTGTGTCCGCGCTCGGGGGCGTAGAAGGCCACCACCTTGTTGCGGGCAAAGTCGTCGCCCACCCAGAAGTCGAAGTTGCGGCCCACGAGCAAGGTCGAATCTGCGCTGCGCCCGCCCCACGTCGCGAATGACGAGCAGCCCACCAGCATGTACTCCTGCATGGTGTGGCCGATGTCGTGCGCGGCGTGGTAGTTGAGCTGCCGCTCATAGGGGTTTCCTATCGCGTCGAACTCGTGGGTGCATGAGAGCGAGATGCCGTAGATCTCCACGCGGAACTCCTCGGGTACGTTCTCGCCCAGATGGCGGTTGAAGCCGATAAGCAGGTAGCGCAGGAATCGCAGGTAGCCGTCCGACGGAATGATGCGGCGGATCTGGTCAACGAATACTCTTTCCTGATAGTAGAGCAGATCTTCGGTCATGCGACCAAGGGCCATTCCGCGGTCGAGGGGTGCACCGTGCAACCACACCTCCCACAGGCCGCTGTCGCTCGGGCGGAACATGTTGCCGTGGCTCTCCGTCCAGCTTTCGTGGCAAGTGACGGGCCAATCCGCAGTGTCGACCCTCACGTCTGGCTGCCGCATGTCCGCCGAGAAGTACCAGAAAGCAGTGACAGCTACCACGAAGACGATCAACGCAGCCGCGGCGAGTGCGATCCATTTTATGGTTTTGAGCAATATTTTAAGCATTTCCTATCTTTTTTGCGATGTATTCGGCGCCCAATAGCTTGGAGCAGGTGAGGGCGGCAGTGACCGTCACTCCCAACGCCCCGTGGACGTTGATGTTCTGGCCTGTGAGCAACAGGTTTTCGAAACGGGTGTTGATGGGGATCAGCGTGGTGAATGGCGAGCGGCAGTTCTTCACTATCCCGTAGGCCGAACCTTGAGGCGTGGCGGTATAGTCGCGCCAGGTGAGGGGTGAAGTTGTATAGATGTGTTCGATGACCTCTCGCAATTCTGGCGAGCGGCGCAGTGTGAAATCTACTATCCGGTCGGTCAGATGGGACTTGAGGTCGAGATATTCTGCGCCGCGCCGCTCGACGGTGGTGCTTTCCCATCGGGCAAAGGTGTCGAAGTTCATGGGACAAAGAATCGAGGCTACGTCGGCGAACTGCTGGCCGTGTCCGGTGGCCTGCATGTTGAACAGCACCGCCCGGGGGGTGTCGCGCGCGGTGTCGTATTCGGTTTGCCATGTGTCGCATGTGTCGCCGCTGTGAATGTAGTAATTGCGGTTGATGTAGGGAACGGTGCCGGGCTTGAGCAGCAGATAGACGGTGACCACGCCGCACGAGTTTTCGAGCGTGTGGAGCCTTGTCATGTACGCCTTTTTGATCTTGGAGGTTTTCTCCACGAGGTCGAATGTGGTGGCGGGATGGATGCCGGAGATCACATTGGTCGCCTCGATGAATGTGCCCCCAGCTACGTCGCCACCGTTGATCTCCACTCCACTCACGTGGTCACCCTGCAATTTTATGGCCGTGACCTCGGTACCGGTCAGCACTTCGCCGCCGTTAGAACGAATCTGTGCGGACAGCGCGTCGGCAAGTTGCTGCGACCCTCCGACGAAACGGTATGAACTCTCGATGAACGAGTGGTTGATCATGCCGTAATGATACAGCGATGTTTTCCCTTTTATTCCGGCGTAGAGTAGCGACGTTCCGGTGAGTACGTTCTTTAGGATCGGGTTAGTGAACATGCCGTCGATCGCCTCGAACGCCGAACGTTCCATGTACTGCATGGCGTCATCGGAAATCAACCCGCGGCGCAGGCCCTCGACGCTCATCGTTCCGCCAACTTTCCGGAGCAGTGAGCAGAAGCGGTCGATGTCGGCGGCCTCGGCGGGAAAGTAGCCCTTCAAGTTGTCGGCAAAACGATCGTAGCCCATGCCGATACCGTATTCGCGGTCACCGAGGGTCACCGTGTCGAACGCGTCGGTGTCCATTCTCACGACGTCGAGCGCGGGCATAACGCCGAGGTACTTGAAATAGAGGTTCAGTATCTGGCCGTTGTCGAGGCCGCCTATGTAGTGGATGCCGGTGTCGAGCGTGCGGCCGTGGCGGCGAAAGGTCTGGAGACAGCCTCCGATGACAGGATTCTTCTCCAGCACGAGCACGCGATATCCCTCGCGGCTGAGCATCACGCCGCATTCGAGACCGCCGAGGCCGCTGCCTATTATTACGACATCGTACATATGTATATCTTGTTGGATGTTTTCACTGCGTTGTATAGTATTTTGACCTCGAATCCGGCGCAGCGGGCGGCGGTGGTGATGCGGGCGCTGTCGGTGAAGTGGAGTTCGCCGATGGTTTTGTTGAACTTGAGTAGGCGAGTCGACCATCGTTCGGTTCGCTCAGTGGCGCGGTGGCGTTCGCTCTCTGAAGCGTCGCCGTCGCGGATGATTACCATGCCACCGGGGATGACTTTTGCAAAACAGCGGGCGAGCAGCGCGTCTTGCCTGTCGAAAGGCATGTAGTGGAGCACATCGTTGAGGATGAATACATCGGCCTGTGGAAGATCGTATTCGAGGGCGTCGGCAGCCTCGAAACGGGTGCGGTCGGAGTGCAGGAAGCTATGACAGGCGACGGCGATTTTCTCCTCGTCGTAGTCGATGCCCAGCACGCGGCGGCGGTCGGAAAGCAACGCGAGCATATAGGCTAACGGGCCGTAACCGCAACCGATGTCCACCACCGAGGCGTCGCGCGGCACGAGGCGGTCGAAGAAGTCGTAACTGCGCTCCATGCGGACTTTTATGCGCATGTACCACTCCAGGATAGGGCCTTTATAGGTGTAGCTCTTGATTAGGGCGTCGAAGAAGTATGGATTGCGGGTGCGGTTGAACTCTTCGTACACAGCGGTGTACTCGCGGCGGAAGTGTTCGCCGATGCGTTTGGTACGCTCAGAGATTGTTGTTCCGAACCGCGGATCGGTGGAGGATATGCGGGGAAGGATACTCGAGACGAGCAGGCTCTTTTTGACGTAGAACGGCTGGCGCTTCGATGAGGCGAGGCCGTTGCCGTAAAGTACTATCGGGAGGATGTCGAGGCGGAGCTTTTCGGCAAGGTGGAAAGCCCCTTTGTGGAAACGCTTTATTTTTAAGTCCGGCGAGCGGGTGCCCTCGGGGAAGACCACCACTGAGTAGCCGTCGGCAACTTTTTCGCGTAGTGATTCGGCGAGGCGGTCGTAGCCGTCGGCCGTATGGTAGAAGTCGGCGTAACGCACTATCCAGCCGAAGAACGGCGAGCGCCACACCCACGAGTTTGTTACCATAACGAGCTTGGAGTGGAGGCTCAGCAGAACGAGTATGTCAATGAACGAGGTGTGGTTGGCGATGATGACGGCCGGTTTCGCGAACGTTTCGCCCGACTCGTTGATGGCAACGCAGCGGGTGGTAAACATCGTGCGGAGGAAAAACCACGTTGAGCAACGTACCGAGTGATGGAACCACAGTTTCTTGCGCCACCGACTCACCGGAAGAACCCATAGCAGCGCGATGATGAACCACAACACCACGCAGCCGACGAGAAAATAGGCGAACGCATAGACGGAGTTGGCAAGTCCGACAATAGTGTAAGGGAAGCCACCGCGACGGGTTTGCGACGAGATGAAGATGCGGAACACCACGGGTTGAAGCACGTAGGCGACAACTATCACCGACAAGATACCGAGGATCGACACCATAGCCAGAGATTGCATGGCCGGGTGGCGGGCGAGGATCATCACGCCCAGACCCACGATGATGGTGAAAGCGGAGAAGAAGATTGCCGTTTTGTGTGCCGCCAACATCTTCTTGCCGCCGCGGTACTCGGCAAGCAGGCCGTCCATGATGAAGATACTGAAGTCGTCGCCGATGCCGAAGATAAAGGTTGAAAGAATGATGCTGACGATGTTGAAATCGATGCCCAACAGCGCCATCAATCCCAGAATGATGATCCAACTGACCAACATAGGCATGAAAGCCATCAGCGTCAGCTCGATGCGGCCGTAGGCCATGAGCAGCGCGATGAAAATTAGCGTCGAGGCGATCATCAGCACAAGGTTGAAGTCATCGCCGATGCCACGGGCCATGCGCGAGGCGAACCAGCCGCGGTCGACTATCACAACATCGGGTTCGGTGGCGAAACGGGCATAGACTGCTTCCTTGTTCTCCGCCGAGAGCCGCACGCTCGACACCAACATGAGGGTGCCGTCGGAGGCGACGCTTACCCAGTCGGTAAGGAACGAGGGTAGTCCATCGGTCAAGATATCTGTCGGGGATAAATCTTTTGAGAGATTGTCAGTGAAACTGTCGAACACGCCCGGACGGAAACCGCTTGTCGTGGCGCTTGCTTCTATTCGATCTATGGTTTGCTCTCGGCGGGAATCATCCCAAAAGTCATTCCACCGCTCGATGCGCTCCCGCTGGAGAGATGGAGGTGGCAGGAAGTCGGCCGCAGTGACGAATCCGTCAACGAGTCCGGTGCTACGGAGGCTGTCGAGTGTCGCACCCGTGGTGCGGTACGATGCAAAAGCTTCCTCTAAGTCACCGCCGATAGAGATAAACAACACAGGCCTCTCGGCGTCGGCAGTGAACAAGGCGAGCCTATCCTCGGCGGCCTTCAGGTGGGGAGGCGTGTAGTTGAGATTCATCATGTCGCTGTCGAAACCGACGCGGCCGTAGAAAAACAGGCAGACGGCAGTGACAGCGATTAGCGTCCAGATCAGCGCCCGTTTGCGGTCATAAGGGTAAGCGCCGATGTGATTGACGAGCCGACCGACTCCGCCCACCGAATTTTTTCGCCCGCGGCCAGAGAGAAATTGTGGCAGGAAGATGAGGCAGAACAGAGTGGTGCCGACGAGCGTGAGCGCCGCAAAAAGCCCGAAGTCGCGTAGCAGGCCCGACTTGGTGAACAGCAGCCCGAGAAACGCACCGATTGTGGTGAAACTTCCAACGGTGAGAGGGTAGGCAAGTTCACGGATTATGCGGCGCGGGTCGGAAGTGTGGTTGGCGTGCGAGATGACATGGATCGAATAGCTGAGCGCGACGCCCAGCACCGCCGCGCCCGCGCCCACTGCGATCGACGACATGGTGTGTTGGCCAAGGAGCCATATCGTGGAGAGGGCGAATAGGCCGCCGAAGATTACGGGGGTGAGGATGAGCAGCACCGACAGACGGTTGCGGAAGGTGGCGAGGATGAAAACCACGGTAACAAGAAGTGCGATGGAGAGAGTGAGCCACGTGTCGGCTTTCACCTGGCGCGCGTTATAGACCGCCATGCTCGGTCCGCCGATGTACTCGATCTGCACTCCGCCGAAGCCCTCTTCGGAGGTAGTTTCCACAGCACTCCGCTCGATGGCCGAGACCAACACTTCGTTCGCCCCTGTGTCGCCTATGCCTTGCCGCGGTTGGATGACAATGAGCATAGTGGACATGTCTAGCGAGAAAATGTGGCCGTCGTACACCTCGTAAGCAGCCATCGAGGAAAAACGCTCTATGACAGCCAACCGGCCCGTGGCTATGCCCAGCGGATCACGCAGGATCATGTCGCGCACCGCCATGCCAAGCGGTGAGGTCAGGCGAGTGTAGCTGTCGGCCACGGCACGCTCCACCCCGTCGGTCGACAGCAACGAGTCGAGGCGGCGGTAGTCGGCGTCGGTGAGGTAAACAGGCAGGTTGCCGTAGATGTGGTCGATCGTTTCGGTGATGTCGCCGCTGCCGACGCCCGAGATGATGGATGCTATGTGGGGCGAGCCGTCAGACTCCATCAGTAGTTCCTCGAACCTGTCGGCACAGGCGATGCTAAGGTCGAGATCAGGCGAGGTGAACATCACCACCACCTTGTCCATCATTCGCAGATTGTCGAACACCATTGCCTGCTGGCGACCCTGGTCGTCGCTTTGGAAAAAACTGGTGATCTGCTCGTTGTAACGTATTTTGACAGCGAAGAACGACATTGCACACACGCTCAGCGCAAGCGTGAGCCACAACAGCGCGCGCCGACGCTCGAAAAAGTCGTAGATGCGTATGAACGGTTCACCCATTATCAGGTTCCTTTCTTAGAGTTACTAAAAGTAAGTAGCTTACCAGCCACAATGCAACTCCCGCTGCAAGGGCCAGCGCAACACTACCCACGAGGTATTGCACGAGGCTTCCAGCAACGCTCTCGAATGTGATGTCGCCGGGTGAGAAGTCGAGCGGACGCCCGAGAACCAACCCCCCAGCGGCGAAACTGCCGAACAGGATGAACGGGATCATCGGCGGTATGCTGATATTTGAACTCGCCACGGCGACTATCTTATTGAGTCTCAGTAGGTGGGCCGTGACTCCGGCAAGAACCATCTGCCAACCCCACACAGGCATGATGCCCCACATCACCCCCCAGCCGATGGCCACTGAGAGTCGGACATTTGATTCGCCGGAATGGGTAAGGTTTTCGCGCACGAAACGCACGAAATTGCGCCACGACAACCAGCGGAAAAACTTCACCGGATAGTACCAGAGCATAGCTGCGAGAACCAACACGCCGTTGAGCAGCGAGATGCGGGTGAAATCCCTAACCGGTTTGAAGTGCGACACCCGCTTGCCGTCCGGAGCGTAGAACACTCTTACCGGGATGTTTATCACTTTCACGCCGCGCCACACGAGCCGCACGGCCGACTCAAGCTCGAACTCGTAGCGCGAAGTGATGAGGCGCATGCCGCGCATCGACTCAAGAGGGTAGAGCCGGAAACCAGACTGGGTGTCGGACATCTTTACGCCTGTTTCGAGCCGGAACCAGAAGTTGGAGAATCGGTTGGCAAAGGTGTTTTTGGCAGGCATGTTTTCCTGCGTGAGGTTGCGAGCGCCTATCACGAGAGTGTCGGGAGTGCTGTCGGCCTGCTCCAAAAATAGCGCTATGTCTTCGGGGTAGTGTTGGCTGTCGGCGTCGATGGTGAGAGCGTAACGGAAACCGCGTTCGTCGGCCCTGGCGAGACCACGGCGCAGGGCTTGACCTTTGCCTCGATTCGCAGTGAAGGTTATGATCTCTATACCTTCGGTTGAACCAACCGCGGCGAGTACTTCGGCTGTGCCGTCGGTCGAGCCGTCGTTGACCACTATTATGTCGTCGATAAAGTGCTTGACACGGCGGATGACGTCGCCCACCGTGGCCGCGTTGTTGTAGACGGGGATCACCGCCGCGCAGCCCATTTCGCGCGCCTTTTGCCTTATGTTTTCCGGGTTATTCATCTGGCTCAAGGCGGGCTTTAAGTTTTAGCATTGTAATTTCGCCACAGCGAATAGTTGCGTCGAGGGTGTAGACATCGCCCGTGTCGGCGTTCGTGGAGAGTCTTATTGCGACCGTCAGGTGAGCGTCGGGGGTAATGGCCGCGAGAAACTTGCTCTCTTTAACGTGGACGTATTGTAACGGGCGAGCGACCAGACTCGACGCGCACTCGCGAACGATCATCATGCTACACACGCCCGGCAGTACGGCGTTGCCGGGGAAATGGCCCTGAAACACGGCATGATCGGGATTCAACCGAACATCGAACACACCCTCCCCACGCGCGGGAATTATGTCAAACAAATCTTTCATCGGACGTCGAAACGCGAGGGGTCGATCTCGCCGTTAAACCGTTTGTCGAAGAAGCGGTATTGCGACACGTCGCCCGATGCCTCCTCCATTCGCAGCGTGGTGAGCGACATGTTCTGTTTCTCAAATGTTAGTGTAATGAGGCGAACCATGCCGCGGGCACGGCGGTCGGTGGGGGTGATGGTGACAACGAACGTGGCCCCCTCATCGGCGAACGCGAGCTCGGCACCTTGGCGCAGCATATCCACGTCGCCCGTCATGCACGCCGTCAGCATTCGCTGGAGCTGCCGCAGCATGGGGTTGGATTCGACCTTCACCGTGGAGGCGCGGCCAACGGAAACTATTCGGAACCGCTCGCGGCCCATTGTGATGAGGTCGCCCGCGGGTTGCGTGAATTCGAGCGATATGCCTGCGTCGTGCAGATAGTAGAACCGTCCTTCGGATATGACGTCCGAGGCCATGATACTCATCGTGCGGGTGAGGGTGAAATCGCACTCGATGGAGCGGGTAGCGGCGCTGGTGGTTCGGAGCCTTTCGGCGAAGTCGGCATCCTGCGCACGTGTGGTGGTCACGGTAGCGGCAAGGCAGGCGCACAGCAGTGCGGCGGCGGCAATGTATATGGGTTTCAATGTCATAATCCGAAAAGTTTGTCGAATCGTTCTACTTTATAATCGTTCTGTTCGAGGTGGTTGAGTATCATTTTGAGCAGGGTGTCGCTCTCCGCGCGGTCATCGTGGAGCAACACCACCGCGCCGGGACGCAGACGGCGACATACACGCTTGAAAACCTTCTCCCGCGACCAACGCTCGATGGTGTCGAACGAACGGATGTCCCAGCCCACGATCGTGCGGAAGTCCCATCTCAACGCTTTTGCGAGCGGAGGATTGGTGACTCCGAACGGTGGACGGAACATCGTGGGTCGGCGGCCGGTGATCTTTTCGAGCACCACGTCGCACCAGTGTATATCCTCTCTCATGCTGCTCTCGGCCATCCACGGGAAACGATTGGAGTGACTGTATGTGTGGTTGCCTATCAGGTGCCCTTCGGCGATGATGCGGCGAATGATTTCGGGATGCGCCTCCGCCTTTTTGCCTATTACGAAAAACGTGGCCTGCGCACCGTGGGTTTTAAGCACGTCGAGCACTTTGGGCGTTCGCTCGGGGTGCGGGCCGTCGTCGAAGGTCAACGCCACAACGCGGCGAATGGTTTTCGCCCGGCACAGCATTCTTACATACAGTCCCGAGTCGACCTTTACCGAGGCCCAGAACAGATTGCCTGCCACTATCGAAATCACTATTATTACTATCGCCCAAACCATCTGTTAAAACTTTGTTCGTTAAGCGTTTCGATTTCGGCGATGCAGCCGGGGAGCGGGCGCGACGAGATCACGAAGAACCATGCGCCGTCTCTCCGAGGCAGATCGCGCACACTCCGCATGCGCGACGTTACACGCTCCAGCGTCGGTGTGGTCTCGTCGAACAGGCCCACAAGCACGTCCCCGGCCCCGGCCTGGTCTATCTGTATCGCGGCGTCGACGAGCGCGGCGCCGAAACTCCGCTCGCCGTCGACGTAGGTCATGTTGTAGCAGTGGTTGCGGGTCAGTTGGGCGATCTGTGCTCCGACTGTGTTGAATGTCGACTGGATGAAGGGGGTGGGATTGATCAGCCCGCCGTCGTCATCGACCACGGCGCGCAGGAACTTCTCGCTGTCGGCGAGGCATCCGAGGCGGGTGGCGGTGATGATGGCCGAGACCTTTTGTGCTTCGGGCGGCAGCGAGGCCAGCGCCTCCATGCCCGTGGCCACGCCCATGCGCAGCACGCGGCCCATGCGGCGGCGCACCTCGGGCGCGGGGATCAACTCCCTGATGTCCCGGGTGAGGGCGGCGGACGAAGCGGCGCTATTTATGCAGTAAGCCATCAGCGGGCGGAGAATATCAGTGATGAGTTGTTGCCGCCGAACCCGAATGAGCTGGAAAGCACGTATCGCACGTCGGCCCCTTCGCGCAGGGCGGTCTGCGGAACGGGGGCGTCGGCGTCCATGGGGGTGGCGAAATTGAGGTTCGGGAAGATCACGCCGTGGCGGATGGCCAGCAGCGAGATCACCGCCTCTATTCCGCCCGCCGCGGCGAGGGTGTGCCCGGTGAACGGCTTGGTCGAACCGAACGGCGGCACACCCTCGCCGAAAACGCGCGCCAACGCGGCGGTCTCCGAGGCGTCGTTGTTTGGGGTACCGGTGCCGTGGGCGTTGATGTAGTCCACGTCGCGCGGCGCGATGCCCGCCATGGCGATCGCTCCGGCCATCGCGCGGCAGGCTCCCTCACCGGTGGCCGACGATGCGGTCTGGTGGAATGCGTCGCCGGCGTTGGCCCAGCCGGCGAGGTATCCGTAGGGTTCGCGGGTGAGGGTGTCGTCGCGTTGCAGCACCACGTAGCCCGCTCCCTCGCCGAGGTTGAGCCCCGCGCGCGAACGGTCGAACGGGCGGCAGGGGGCGCCGTCGAGTATTCCCAGAGAGCGGAACCCGCCGAGGGTGAAGCGGCACAGCGCGTCGGTACCTCCCGCCACCACTCGGTCGGCCACTCCCTGCCGTATGAGCCCGGCGCCCAGAATAATGGCGTTGGCGGCCGACGAACAGGCTGTGCTGACGGTGGTGGTGAATCCCGCGACGCCGAGGCGGGCGGCGATGCGGCGGGTGGAGTCGGCGCACTCGTGGCCGACGACGTTGCGCAGGCGGCCGCGGGTGGAGTCGGCGGCGAAGTCGCGGAAAAAAACCTCGGTGAGGTCCATCCCTCCGGTCGAGGTGGCGTTGACCAGGCCCGTTCGCCGTGGATCCGTGCCGCCTCCCGCCCTCTCCGCGTCGGCGAGGGCGTCGGCGGCGGCGATCATGCCCAACAGCGCGGTGCGGGCGACGACGGCGGCGGGATCGATCCCGAGCACGGTTTTCAGGGCACGGTTGTCGCGCCGCACCTCGCCGACGAGGGCCGTGTGGGGCGCCTCGAATAGCGTGAGCGGCCCCACACCGCCGCGCCCCGAGCGCAGGGAGTCGAGTACCTCGCCGGTTCCGCGGCCGATGGCCGAAACGACACCCAGTCCGCTGACCGCAATCCGCATCATTTTCCGTTCTTGTCGATATATTCTGCCAGCGTGCGCACCGAATGGAATATCGGGCGGGCGTCGGCGGAGTTCCCGAGCTTCACTCCGTGCCTCTTTTCGAGCATGATGATGATCTCAAGGGCGTCTATCGAGTCGAGTCCGAGTCCGTCGCCGAACAGTGGCATGTCGTCGCCGATGTCGGCGGGGGTTGTCTCTTCGAGGTTGAGCGCTTCGATGAGCTGCTCTTTCAGTGTTTCGATCAGTTGTTCCATAATTACCGTTTTTGTTCGCTGCCGTTGCGCCGGATCCGGCCGGATAACGGGTCGCCGCCGGGTTTCCCGACACTTTTGCAATCGGTTTTCTCCTTTCGTTCGGGGTTTCCACCCCCGTTTCAGTTGCTTTTGGGGTTTCGTCCGTGGTTTCTACCCCACTTGCAGCTGATTTTGCCCTTTCGTCCGTGGTTTCTACCCCACTTGCAAGTGATTTTGCCCTTTCGCAAAGTTTTGCTACCCCACTTGCGGCTGATTTTGCCCTTTCGCAAAGTTTTGCTACCCCACTTGCGGCTGATTTTGCCCTTCCGCAAAGTTTTTCCACCCCCGGACCGATCACCGGTGTCGAGGGAGCTGCGAAATCACCCGGCGCAACGCCGATGTTTTGTCTCCAACAATTTCATTTCGGCGGCGAAACCCTCGCCGAGCAGTTCGCAGCGGCCGCAGATCACCGCGTCGAGGTGGCCGCGCCGCAGCAGCATTCGCGCGTACTCCTCGGCGGTGCCGGCGGCGGGGTCGCCGTCTATAAAGAACGTCGATTCGCCCTGTATCCTGTGCCGGATCGACACTTCGCCCGCGGCGACGCTGGGCAGCGTGTAGACGAAGATCGCGGGTGAGGCTTCGTCGCCGTTCCGTTCCGTGTGCCGCACGTGCCGGCGGTCGGTGTCGAGCGAGGCGCTGCCGTTCATCATCACCGTTCCGATGCGGTCGGGGGGGTATTTCCCCTTCAGGTTCGCGCCTCCGAGCAACTCTCCGGCGGCGACGCAGGCGAGTTTCGAGAGGTCGTCCATCCTGAAGAATTTCGGGTCGGGGCTTTCGAGGGCGCGGAACCTTTCCCTTATCATCTCTCCGAACGGGCGGCCGTCGGGAACGATCCGCACCTCCGCCGTCTCCATTATCTCTCGCGCGGGGATTGCGGCCGGCGATTTTCCCCCGCCCCTGCGGAGTACCGTCGCGGCGTTGCAGCCGCCGAAACCGGAAGCGGTTTTGACGCACGTGTTCTTTTCGGTGGTGCGGTGGCGGGGCGAGACGTCGAGAGGGAGCGGTGTTCCGGTGCTCCCGAATCCCGGCGTGCCGTAGACCGTTGCGTTGCGCAGTGCGTGGGCCGAGACGATCGTCTCCACCACTCCCGCCGCGCCCAGCGTGTGGCCGAAGTATGGTTTCAGGCCGCTGACCGGTGTGCGGTCGAGTCCGGAGAGTGCGAACGCCCTGCTCTCCATCTCGTCGTTGAAGAGCGTTCCGGTGCCGTGACCGTTCACGAAGCCTACATCGTCGGGCGTCGCTCCGGCCTCGGCCATTGCGTCGCGGATGGCGAAGTGGAGTCCGTCGCCGGTACGCGAGGGGCCCGATATGTGGTTGGCGTCGCCGGAGATCGCGCCTCCGGCAACTTCGATGCGCGGTTCCGTCGCGAGCGCGGGGTCGGCGGTGAGGAGCACCGCGCCGCAGCCTTCGCCGAGCGTGAGCCCGTCGCGCGCCGCGTCGTAGGGACGGCACACACTCCCGCTTACCGACCGGAACGCCTCGAAGCCCGTCGCCACAAAGCGCGTGAGGCTGTCGCCCCCGGCCACCACAACGTTGCGGCAGCGGCCGTCGCGAATGAGCCGCGAGGCGACGATCATCGCCGAGACGCCCGAGATGCAGGCGTTGGATATCACCAGCGGCGCGGTCGCGAACCCGCAGCGGGATGCGATGCGGATCGCCATGTTGCCGATAAAGACACGTTCGTCCGTCGGGCCGTCGGCGGCGAGCAGTTCGATGTTACCTTTGGTCGAGGCGATGACGAGGGCGGTATCTTCGGCCGCCGGGTCGATGCCCGAGCTTTCGACGACGCTGCCGATCGTGGCGATGAACATCCGTTCGAGCGCGGTGTATCCGGGCAGTTCGGGAAGTCGCGTGCGATCGACCCGGCCCGCCACAAACGGGTGGCCAAGCAGCGCGGAGTCGTCGACCTCGCGGCACCCGATGCGCCCCTCGCCGATGGCCGACAGCACCTCCGCCGAGGAGTGTCCCAGGGCGGTGATCATACTGTCGGGGCCGAGCCACACGCTGTTCACTTCACTCCCCATCTCCGTTTCCATTCGAGGTAAAACGCCGGACTCACAAGTTCGAGTTCGCCGCGGCAGTCGGTGAACACCTGCACCGTGCCGGCCGTGGCGACGGGGGTGCCGTCGGGGCGGCTGATCTCGTATTCGAAACATATCTTGGCGGCGTCGGTGTCGATGTAGCGTGTCTCGATAACCGCCTCGTCGCCCAACCTGAGCGGCCCGCGGAACTGCACCTGCATGTCGACGATGGGCGCGCCGTAGCCGCTCGCCCGGATGTCGCCGTAGCCGAGGCCGGGGTATTGGCAGCCGAACGCCTCGCGGCCATCCTCGATATAGAGGGCGTAGTTGCCGTGCCACACGATGTGCATCGAGTCGACCTCGCTGAAACGCACCCGGAAACGGGTGGTGCAGGTCAGGCTCGGGGTGGCGGTATGTTTCGTTTTTCTCACTGTTGCAGGAATATTTTAAGAGTGCAGGCGGCGACTCGCTCTCCGCCGCATGTGACTTCCGCCTCGGCGAGCGCTACGTTTCCCACTTCGGCCACAACTTTGATTGTGGTGAGGAGGGTTTCGCCCGCGCGGAGTTTTCGTCCGAGCGCGCACCTGCCCACCGAGCCGATGAAGCCCAGCGGCACAGCCTTGCCCTCGGACACACACAGCCAACCGACCCTCAACGCCGCAGACTGGGCCATGTTCTCGATGAGGGCGCACTCGTCGAGAACGCCGCCACGGCGGAAGATGTGATCCGTCGGCACGGTGAAGCCGCTGTAAGAGCAGTCGCCCTCGGCGCCGTAGAACGAGTCGACCATCACCACCGGCGGACGCTGGGGAATGTAATCGAGGATCGCCTCGCCGCTGACTATCGGTTCGCGAGTGAACATTCCATTATGCTGTGGCCGAGGCCGAGGTTGTCGTGGATCGCGTCGACGGCGAGGCCCGCCGCGGCGACGCAGCGCTCCATGTCGGGCGAGTAGTACATCTTGCTGTTGCCGTTGGCAAGGGCGGTGAAGTAGAGGCTGGTTTGCGCCAGGCAGAACGCCGCCGTCTCGTAGCGCTGCCTGTCCCAGAACGTCTCCATGATGTAGAGACGGCTGCCGGGGATCATGCTCGCCGCGGCGCGGGTGAGGATGCTCGTCACCTCGGCCTCGGAGAAACAGTCGAGGAACTGGCTCATCCAGATGGCGTCGAAGCCCGTGGGAAAGGGTACGGCGGGATCGAGCAGGTTGGCTCCGTGGCCCGAGATGCGTTCCGCGCCCGGCAGCTCCCGCACCGCCCGGCGCATCAGTTCGAGTTGCTGCGGCAGATCCATTATCGTGACCCTCACGTCGGGCGAGTGTGCTACGCAGCGGGTGGCCCAGCGGCCGGTGTTGCCGCCGACGTCGAGCAGAGTGCGCGGCGAGTTGCGGAACACGATCTCCAGTGCCGCGTCGAACGAGTTGTCGGAGTAGAAGTGGTCGAAGCCGAACCAGCTTTGCTGTACCTCGGGCGGCAGGCTCGAAAGTCCTTCGTAGATCGTGGACCAGTCGCCGAAACGTTTCAGTCCCTCGGGTTTGCCCTCGACCAGCGCGGCTTCGAGGTCGAACAGCCCGAGGTAGTTTACGTCGTGTATGAAGTCGGTGTTTACGCGGGCCATACGGTCGTTGAGCAGGAACCAGCCCGCTTTGGCGGTTTGGAAACGGCCGTCCCTGAGCAGCACCGTGCCCGCGGTGAGCGACGACTCCAGCAACACCTGCGCCGCGTAACGGCTGAGGCCGCTCCCGGTCGCCACTTCGTCGAGCGTCATGCCGCGGTCGCTGGCGAGCAGCATCTCGAAGATGCCGAACTTCACCATCAGGCGCGACACCTGAAAAACGACCGGGCCGAAAGCTATGGTCTGCGCCAGACGCTGGGCTTCGGGGGCCGTGAACCGCTCTTTTTCGTATTGCTCCGATATCGTGTCCATATTGTTCTATTTCCAGAATTCGTAGAAGTTGAACCACTGCTCGGGGTAGGCGCGCACAATGCGTTCGGTGACGCGCAGGTATTCGTCGAGCAGCGCGGTTTCGGTTTTCCCCTGCGCCTCGACGAAGTGGAACCTGTACCGTCGGCCCGGCCCGCGCATCGAGTAGTGGAAGACCACGGGAACGCGCATCCTCGCCGCGACGAGGAACGGGCCGCGCGGAAAACGTGCCGGGCGGCCCATGAAACCGGCCTCGACGGTGCCCTCCCCGCCGACGAACCTGTCGCCCTGGAAGCAGACGTATTCGCCCGCGTCGAGCGCGTTCTTTATTTTCAGCACGCTGTCGAGTCCGTCGCCGCCCACCGCTATCACCTTGTACTCCGACCGCACGGCGTTCCGTTCGAGGGCCTTTTTGATCTTCTCCGACTCGGCGTCGAGCAGCACGATGTTCATCCTGCGGGCGTAGTCGCCGAAGAACCGCGCTCCCGCCTCCCAACTCCCGACGTGGGCCCCGATCATCACCACGCCCGTACCGGAGTCGAGTATGCGCAGGAAGTCGGCGTAGTTGTCGAACTCGAAACGGTAGCGGTCGTCCATCCCGGCGCCGATGGCGATCCTGTCGACGAGCGTCTGGCCGAAGCGGTAATAGTGGGTGAACAGCGCCCGGAGAGAGTTGCCGCGTGAACGGCCCAGCACCCGGCGGCAGTAGAACCACACGGCCGAAGTGGCCCGCGGGGCGAAGGGGATGAAGTAGACGACCACGAGCGACAAAAAGCCATACGCAAAGCCGATGCCCGCCCTGCGTATCAGGAAGACGAAGAACCGGTGTCCGAAACCGCCGCCTCTCGATCTCCCGGTCCACTTGTCCCGCTTTCGATCACCCATTACGATTAACCGTCGTGGCCGCTGCCGCTCAGCCGTTCATCTTCCCCTCGATGAGGCCGTAGAACTCCCGGAAGGTGGTTATGCCGACGAAATCCTCTCCCCTGAGTGTGATGCCGAACGACTGCTCGACCAGCACCACCACGTCCACCAGGTCGAGGGAGTCCATGTCGAGGGTCTCCATCAGCGGGGCGTCGGGGGTGATCGTCGCCGCGTCGATTTCGAACTCGTCGGCCAGGACGGTATTGATTTTCTCTATGATTTCGTTGCCGTTCATTGCGTTTTATGTTGTTTGGATGTTGGAATTGCCGAATGAATTATGTATGGACGCCGTTTTGGTTCCGTCGGCCGTGGCCGAACGTGTAAATCGACACCTCACAGCCATCGCCTATATGTTTTTGACTATCAGCGTGGAGTTCGTTCCGCCGAAGCCGAACGAGTTCGAAAGGAAAGTGTCGAACGTGGTGTCGATCCTCTCCGTGGGGATGTTGAGCCGCGAGGTGGCTTGGTCGCCCTCCGCGTAGTTGAGGCTGGGGGCAATGAAACCGCCCTTCATCATCACCATCGAGTAGACGATCTCGCTCGCCCCGGCCATCCACATCTCGTGCCCGGTCTGTGACTTGGTCGAACTGACATACGGCTTATGGTCGCCAAACACGCGGTCAATGGCCAATGCCTCGTTATAGTCCCCAATCGGGGTCGAAGTCGCATGGGCATTGATATACCCAATAGATTCCACCGGTATCCCGGCACTCTTAATCGCCATCTCCAGCGACCGCGCCGGCCCATCGACATTAGGAACCGAAATATGCTCCCCATTGGACGAAAAGCCATACCCGATCACTTCGCCCAATATATCTGCCCCCCGCGCCAACGCCGACTCATA
>JAITWC010000085.1 GCA_031285485.1 Alistipes sp. | reverse complement strand
CTTTGCACTGTGGCAATCGGGGCAGAGAAGTTCTATATTTATTTTCACAGAACAAAAATAGCACTTTCAGCCCTGATTGCCACTTATTTATCAAAACATACTTTTTAACACACAACCCGATTTATTTTACTCGGGCGGGGCGCGCTTTGTGCGCCGTTTTTCGTAACTTCGCCGCCATGAACAGCGAAACGGTATTTATGGGGGGATTCCTCGTGCTCGTGGCGGCTATGCTCGCCGTCGACCTCGGAGTGGTGAACAAAAAGGATCACGTGGTGAGCGTGCGCGAGGCACTCGTGTGGACGGGCGTGTGGATAGGAACCGCGATGCTGTTTTACCTCTTCATCGCGCTCAGGGCAGAGTGGATACACGGCATCGACACCTTCGAGCAGCTCGCGGAGATCAACGCACTGCACAACCACCGACTCGCGCTTGACCCCGCCGTGCCGCTTGCCGAGAACATCGCGGCGTACCGCCACGCCATGTCGCTCGAATACCTGACCGGATACCTGATCGAAAAGGCGCTCTCGGTCGACAACATATTCGTGATGATAATGATCTTCATGTCGTTCCGCGTCGAGCCGAAGTACTACCACAAGATACTGTTCTGGGGCATCGTCGGTGCTGTGGTGCTGCGGTTCGTGTTCATCTTCGCGGCGGCGGCTCTGGTTCAGCGGTTCGCGTGGGTGCTGTGGATATTCGGCGGAGTGCTGATCTGGTCGGGCGTCAGGCTGCTGTTCGAGCGCGGCGGCGAGGAGGGGGAACGCGACATGGCGTCGCATCCGCTGGTGCGGTTCCTGTCGAAGCGTTTTCGCGTGACCACCGACCATGACGGCGGAAAGTTCTTCGTGAGGCTCAAAGGGCTGCTCTACATGACGCCGCTGCTGCTTGTGCTCGTGGTGATCGAGGGAAGCGACGTGATCTTTGCCGTCGACAGCATTCCCGCGATCTTTTCCGTCACGCTCGACCCGTACATTGTCTTCTTCTCCAACATCTTCGCCATTCTGGGGCTGCGGTCGCTGTTCTTCGTGCTGAGCGGAGTGATGGGAAAGTTCGCCTATTTGAAAACGGGGCTCGCCGTGCTGCTGACCTTTATCGGCGCCAAGATGCTGATGCACGGAATATTCCACGTGTCGATCTCGACGGGGACTTCGCTTCTGATAATAGTGGGGATCCTCGCCGCGAGCATCGTCGCCTCGCTGCTTTTCCCGCCGAAAGAGGCGCGGACGGAGGGTTGATTCAGCGCGATTGTTCGATCTGGGCGCGGGACTTGCTACGGGTAACGATCCATACACCGGCAAATACCAGCAGCGTGGCCAGTCCTTTCGTCGCCCCGAAAGTGTCCATACCCGCCGCCACCGCCACAAGAGCCGCAACGGTAGGCTGAAGATAGTTGTACATGCTGAGCACCGTGGGCCGCAGGAACCGCTGTCCGACGGGCAGGAGGAAGAACGTCAGGAAAGTCGCGCCGCCCACGATAAAGCCGATCCTGGCCCACACCTCCCACCCGAGAGAGGCGTAATCGACCGCCGCCACATCGCCCCAACAGACGGGGAACGACAGCACAGCGGCGAACAGGAACATCCACTTCATCAGCGTGACGGGCGAATATGCGGTGATAAGGCGCTTGAACGCCGTCAGATAGATGGCGAACGAAAGACAGCTCGCAACGCACAGCAGGTCGCCCTCGATGCTCGCACCACCCCGTCCGGCCGCCGCGCCCGCACCCATGATCAGCAGCAGCGCACCCGCCGCGCCTACCGCCACTCCGCCCGCTTTCAACCACGTTATCGGTTCGCGCAGGAACACAGCCGCCAGTACCATCGTCAGCATCGGGCCTGTGGTCGTGACGACCCCCGCGTCGATGGGCGAAGTGAGCGACACCCCCACTATGAAAGGCAACTGGTTGAGGAATATGCAGAAAAGCGAGGCGATGAACATCACCCCGATGTCGCGCAGGGGCACTTTTTCGCGCCGCGTGAAGATCGAGGCGATCCAAAAAAGCACCGCCGCACCGGCCATGCGATAGAAAGTGACCGACAGTGCGGTGATACCCGCCACGCCGATTATGGATTTCACGGCCGGAATATTCAGCCCGAATATCGTGTAGGCCAGCACCATCAGTACGTGCCCCTTGTAGCTCTTCTCATTAAAGCTCATCCCGAACTATGCGCCGGTTTCAGTCCGCGCCGCCGCAAAAGTAACGATTTTACCGCAACAACAGCGAACTGTCACCGTAACTGAGGAAACGAAACCCTTGGGCAAGAGCGTGATCGTAAATCCGCCGCCACTCGCCGCCGCCGGTAAATGCCGCAACGAGCAGCAGTAAAGTGCTGCAGGGCTGATGGAAGTTGGTGATGATGCCGTTCACAATTCGGAACTGAAATCCTGCCGGGGTAATCATGATACGGGTCGCAGCGGAGATTTTCTCAAGGCCCCGCGCGCGCGTCCACGCGATGAGGGTCTCCAGAGCCTGTGCACCATCGAACTCCGCCGGAATATTGTAAGGCTCGAACTGTCCAACCGGCCGCCCGAGCTCAGGGTCTCCCTCCGTAGGCCCTCCGCTCCGCTCGATCCGCCACGCCAAAGCCGCCAGCGATTCGAGCGTCCGCACCGAAGTCGTGCCCACGGCTATCACTCTGCCGCGTTTTTCGATCAGATTGTCGAGTGTGGCGAGCGTAACTTCAAAATGCTCGGTGTGCATGGAATGTTCGAGCACATCGGCCACCTTAACCGGCAGAAAAGTCCCCGCGCCGACATGCAGCGTCACCTCATCGGTCTCGACGCCCCCGACTCTCAGCCGCTCGATCAACCCGGAAGTAAAATGCAGCCCCGCTGTGGGTGCGGCCACCGACCCCTTGACGGCGGCGTAAACGGTTTGATAACGTGTGTTGTCGATATCCTCGCTGTCGCGGTTGAGATAAGGTGGTATCGGCACCCGCCCCAAAAGATCCAGCAACTCCCCGAAGCTCAGATCGGCATTCCACTCGAAACGCACGATCTGTTCGCCGCCGTTTTGTTCGCCTGCCCACCAGGCGAGCAGGGTATGAATACTGCCATCGTGTGTAAAATGTATATTGACGGGTCCCGATTTCCACTTCTTAAGTCCCCCCACCATGCACTTCCACTCACATCGCCCTTTGATGGAAAAAGCCCGCTCATAGTCGGCAGGCTCGCATGGTTCCAGGCAAAATACCTCGATCCGCGCACCGTGGTTCGGAGAATCCGCCGCCGGTTTATGCATCACCAGCCGCGCTCTCACAACCCGCGTGTTATTGAAAACCAACAGGCTGCCTGCCGGAAGAACCCGATCAATCTCCGCAAACCCGGTCTCCGAAATCTCCCCATCCTGCCAAACCAAAAGCCGGGAAGCATCCCGCGCCCCCAAAGGGAACCGCGCGATCTGCTCCTCGGGCAGTTCGTAATAGAAATCGGAAATGTTCATAAACGGAGGAAGGATTTCCCCTTACTTCTTCACCTTCTGGGCGAGCATCATCGTCATGCGTTTGCCCTCCAATTTGGGCATCATTTCGACTTTTGCCAACTCTTCGAGATCTGTGGCGAAACGTAGCAACAAGATCTCGCCCTGTTCTTTGAAGACGATCGACCGGCCGCGGAAGAACACGTAAGCCTTCACCTTGGCTCCCTCTTTGAGGAAGTTCTCGGCGTGTTTGAGCTTAAAATTGTAGTCGTGGTCGTCGGTTTGCGGGCCGAACCTGATCTCTTTGATCACCACTTTCACGGCCTTGGCCTTGATCTCCTTGGCCTTCTTTTTCTGTTGGTAGAGAAATTTCGAGTAGTCGACTATGCGCACGACGGGCGGGTCGGCGTTGGGAGATATCTCGACCAGGTCGAGCTCCATTTCGTCGGCCTTTCGCAGTGCCTCGCGGGTCGACATCACTACCGATCCTTCTTCGTCGCCCACCAGTCGCACCTGCGATGCGGTGATGTGCTCGTTGATCTTGTGCAGCGCCTCTTTTTCGGGCAATCTGCGTCCACGATCCCTGCCGCCGCCCTTCGGACGGGGTTTGGGCGGTACATAAGGTTTTTTTACAGGTGGCAAGTGGTATTTGTTTTAATGTGAAAATCATCGGGAATATTCCCGTGGTTAATTAGCGTATCGGTTCAGAGAATGCACACATGAATATGCACTCTCTTGTTTGTGAGAACGGATTGTATCGGACGTGCGGCGTTATGCGGCAGCTAAGGAAATGAAATTTGGTAATAATGTATAACTAAAAACCCCTAACCCTCGTCCACGCCTGTCTCGGAGGTCAACGCCGCTGAAATCATCAAAGTAATCCATTTAGTCCCGTCGTACCCCTACGCTACCACCAAAACAATCCATTTGGTGCCGTCGTACCCCTACGCTACCACCAAAACAATCCATTTGGTGCCGTCGTATCCCTACGCTACCACTAAAACAATCCATTTGGTGCCTCCGTACCCCTACGCTACCGCTAAAACAATCCATTTGGTGCCTCCGTACCCCTGCGCTACCGCCAAAACAATCCATTCAGTCCTTTCTGCCGGGGCGGAAACCACCAAACCAAACTGTGCGGTCGATGCGGTTCCTGTTGGCGGCGATGCTTCCGATCAACTTCTTGTGGCCCGGAACGTCAAGTACGTTCCGGCCACAAGAATGGCCAGCCCGTAGCCCTCAAGAATGTCGAACACAGGCTTCCGGAACATGCCCCTGCTCTCCATTGCCAAGTGGGTCACGCCGAGCGATAAAATCCATTCTCTCAACTCTGTCAAAGAACGTGTGAAAGTCGAAAACGTTCGGGTCCCGGACTTAATACCTGTTCCCGATACCGTCGCTACGACCGTCTCCTTGTGTACGTCAAGTCCGCAGCCCTTGGCCACGACTTGCTCAAAATAAGTGGCTTCTCTCATTGCAGTAACTATTAGTGCTTAAATGCACTGCAAGCTACTACATTTTCATGTTCGTTGGCGTGACTATCGCCTCATGAGAGTTTTAATTGTGATTACTCGTTTTGATTGTCGTATATCCGGTGGCGGGGAGTGTCCCGATGTGGGGCTACTCCTCCGCCCGGACATACTGGCCGTAGTCGGAGAGCGTGAGCACCTCCC
>JAITWC010000015.1 GCA_031285485.1 Alistipes sp. | reverse complement strand
ATACGGGCCATCGAGGCGAGCGACGTGTGTGTGCTGATGCTCGACGCCACCAGCGGCATCGAGGCGCAGGACATGAACATATTCCGCCTCATCGAGCGCAACAAAAAGGGGTGCGTGATAGTGGTCAACAAGTGGGATCTTATAGAAAAGGACAACAACACCATGCGCGACTGGCGCGAGCACCTGGAACGCAAGATCGCCCCGTGGAGCGACGTGCCGATAGTCTTCACCTCGGTGACGGGCAAGCAGCGCATCATGGAGGTGTTGCAGACCGCGATGAAGGTGTGCGGGAACCGCGCCCGCAAGGTGCCCACCTCGCAGCTCAACGACTACATCCTGCCGGTGATCGAGGCCACGCCGCCACCCTCCATCAAGGGGAAATACATTCGCATAAAGTACGTCACCCAGCTCGCCTCGCCCACGCCGACGTTCGCCTTCTTCGTCAATCTGCCGCAGTACATCCGCGAGCCATACCGCCGGTTTCTCGAAAACAAACTCCGCGCGCAGTGGGACTTCAGCGGTGTGCCGATCCAGATATTCTTCCGCCAGAAGTAAAGACCTGACCAATTAATTAATGCATGAAAATTCAAACAACCTCTTACAAAAAACAGTTGTTTAACCGGAATAAATCTTAAACCGAAAGACCCCTTTCTCGACAACAACTTTTATGCTTTTTGAAGCTTCAACTAAACGTGTCACTTTACACCGTTTTTAAGGGGGCAATTTAAGCGGTTTTTCCAAAAGATTACAATAAACCTCGAAATCATGGCACTCAGTCCCGGATCCAGATTACTGCTCGTCACCGTCTTGTTGCTCGGCGTGGTGTGCGCAGGTGTTTTTATCTATCGAAATTATAACAGAAAAACAGCCGACATGGGCAATCCTTTCTTCACAGAGTGGACTACTCCTTTCGGGGTTCCGCCCTGGGAGGATCTGCGTCCCGAGCATTACAAGCCGGCTTTCATCGAAGGCATGCGGATCCAGCGGGCCGAGATCGACTCGATCGTGGCCTCGACCGACGCGCCGACTTTCGGAAACGTAATCCTCGCCTACGACCGCAGCGGCGAACTTTATGGTACGGTGAGCCGCGTGTTCGGCGCCCTCACCTCGGCCGACACCAACGACGAGTTGGAGGCGATCAAAGCCGAGATGTCGCCTTTGCAATCGGCCCACAGCGACGCCATCGCCCTCGACGAGGGTCTGTTCGCAAAGATAAAAGCGGTCTACGACAGCCGCGACGCCGCCGGACTCGACGCCGCCCAACGCCGTCTCACCGAGAGGGTCTACCAGCGGTTCGTGCGCAACGGAGCGCTACTCGACGCCGCACAAAAGGAGGAACTGAGCAAGATCAACGAGGAGTTGTCGCTGCTCAGCATCCGTTTCGACAAGAACAACCGCGACGCCGTCATAGACTACCGTCTGGTGATCGACAACACCGACGGCACCGGGCTCCCCGCCGGAGCGAGAGACAGGGCGCGCGCGCGCGCCGAGTCCGAGGGTCTGGGAGCGGACAGGCTCGCGTTCAACCTTTCCAAGCCGAGCTGGATACCTTTCCTCACCGCCTCGCCCAGGGAAGACCTGCGCCGCCAGCTCTACACGGCGTGGCTGGAGCAGTGCGCCGAGGGGAGCGCGTTCGACAACACGCAGATCATAAACGACATCGTTCGCCTGCGCACCCGCCGCGCGCATATTCTCGGTTTCGAGAGCTTCGCCGACTTCCAGCTCGACGACAAGATGGCCAAAACCCCCGCCCGGGTCTACGAATTCCTCGACGGCATCTGGGCCCCCGCCCTCGAAAAAGCCACGGAGGAGCGCGACGAGATGCTCGAAATGAAACGCCGCGAGTCGAACGACTCGACGGCCGTGCTGAACTCCTGGGACTGGTGGTACTACGCCGAGAAGATCCGCAGTGAGCGTTTCAACTTCGACGAGGAGCAGGCGCGCCCCTACTTTTCGCTCGAAAACGTGCGCTCGGGGATATTCAAGCTGTGCAACAAGCTGTGGGGGATCTCGTTCCGCCCGATCGTCGCGCCGGTCTACCACAGGGACGTGTCGGTGTACGAGGCGCTGGACGTCGACAACACCCACCTCGGGGTGATCTACATGGACTTCTTTCCGCGGCCCGGCAAGAGTTCCGGCGCGTGGTGCGGGACCTACCGGCCGCAGGGCTTCACCGTCGACGGGGAGCGCGTCCCGCCCGTCACCAACATCGTGTGCAACTTCACCGAGCCGAGCGGCAGCACGCCCGCGCTGCTGTCGTTGGACGAGACCGAAACGTTCTTCCACGAGTTCGGCCACGCGCTGCACAACCTCTTCTCCGACGTTCCCTACCGCGGCCTTCAGGGCACCGAGCGCGACTTCGTGGAGCTGCCCTCGCAGATCATGGAGAACTGGGCGTTCCAGCCCGCGCTGTTGGCCGAGTACGCCATCCACTACCGCACGGGCGACGCCATTCCCGCGCGCACGGTGGAGCGAATCCGGTCGAGTTCGCTGTTCAACCAGGGCTTCATGACGGTGGAACTGCTCGCCGCGTCGCTCTCCGACATGGACATCCACACGCTGAAGGAGTACTCGCCGTTCGTTGCGGCCGACTTCGAGCGTTACGCGCTGTCGACCAGGCGCGGTCTGATCCGCGAGATCGAGCCGCGCTACCGCTATCCCTACTTCAGCCACATCTTCGACGGGGGTTACTCGGCGGGGTATTACAGCTACATCTGGGCCGAGGTGCTGGACAAGGACGCGTTCGCGGCGTTCGAGGAGAGCGGCGACATATTCTCGCGCAGGGTGGCCGACGATTTCCGCCGCAAGATACTCGCCCCGCGCGGCATGCGCGACGGGATGGATCTTTACCGCGACTTCCGGGGCGCCGAGCCGTCCCGCGAACCGCTGATGAGGGGCCGCGGACTGGTGAAGGAGGAGGATCTGCCCGCCGACTCGCTGGCCGCCCGCCGCATGCGCGAGTACGCCTCGCGTCCCCAGACGCCCCCCGCCGACTCCGTTCTCCGACAGATCCTCGGCGAGTAGCCGCCGTCCCCATCCGCGGCGCTTCGTCGGCCGTCGCCGAAACCGTCCCGCAACCTGCGGCGCTCCGTCGGCCGCCGCCGAAACCGTCCCGCGGCCCGCGGCGATACGCCGGGCACAGGCATCATGGGGGAGTTCAATTGAGGATAAAGATCGCCGGCCGTTTGTCGAGGGGCGGGGCGGGGGTTTTGCGCCACTCGGCAACGGGGAGAGTGCGGATAAATTCACCGGGAGCGGTGATGTCGGCGGCGACGGTAAGCCGCGTCTCCGGGGCGCAGGCCGACAAAAGGTCGGCAAACAGCCGCCCGCCGCGGTAGGGAGTTTCAATGAATATCTGGCTCTGCCGCTCCGCCCGCGCCCGCTGCTCGAACCGGCGGATGGCCCGTCCGCGATCGGGCTCGCGCACCGGCAGATAGCCGTTGAACGCGAACGACTGACCGTTGGCGCCCGAAGCCATCAGAGCCATCAAAACAGACGACGGGCCCACCAACGGCACCACCCGGACGCCCGCGCGATGGGCCGCGGCCACAATGTCCGCCCCCGGATCGGCCACCGCCGGCACTCCCGCCTCGGAGATCACCCCGGCACTGCGACCCGCAACAACCGGCGCCAGCATCGCCCCGATCTCTTCGGGCCGCGTGTGTTCGTTCAGCTCGACGAAAGTGAGCGAGTCGATCGACCGCCCGCCGTTTTGCGACGCCACCCCCGCCCGCGACAGGAACCGCCGCGCCGACCGCACATTCTCCACTATGAAATAGTCCAGCCCCCGCATAACCTCGAAGTTCGCCGCGGGCAGAACATCCACGGGCGCACCGTCACCGATGGGGCAGGGCAGAAGGTAGAGGGTTCCGGGGGTCATTCCTTGGTATAGATTCGTTTGACGCGGGCGGAGACGGAGGCGAGTATCTCGTACGGTATGGTGCCGAGCGTGGCGGCCATCTCCTCGGCGGTGTTGCCCGGTGTGCCCGAGAAGATCGTCACCTCGTCGCCCACCGCAACCCCCGGGATATCGGTCACGTCGATCATGCAGCTGTCCATGCAGACGTTGCCCACAATGGGGGCGGGTCGTCCGGCCACGAGCATCGACCACCGGCCAACGCTCAACCGCCGGTCGAGGCCGTCGGCGTAACCTATCGGGATGGTGGCGATGCGCGAAGGACGGGCAAGCACCCCGCGGCGCGAATAGCCCACCGTCTCGCCGGCCGCAAGGTCGGCGACATGCACGACGCGGGTGCGCAGCGACGCCACGGGCCGCGCCCCCGTCATGCCGAAACCGTAAAGCCCCAACCCCAGACGCACCAGATCGAACTGCGCATCGGGGAAACGTTCCGCCCCGGGTGTGTTCGCAACGTGCCGCCGCACGGGGTAGGGCAGGGCGGCGGCAAGGCGCGACGAGAGGCTATCGAAATCGGCTATCTGTCGCCGGGTAAACTCATCGTGCGCGGGATCGTCGGCCGCGGCGAGGTGCGAAAACACAGTTGCGACCCTCGCCCAGCGACCGGCGTCGGAGAGTGCGGCCACAAGCGCGTCGAGTTCCCCGGCGCGGAAGCCCAGCCGGTGCATGCCCGTGTCCAACTTCAGGTGGATCGGGTAGCCCGTCTCGCCGTGACGCTTGAGCAGCGCGGTGAACTCGGCGAGCGACGTGAAGTTGTAGATCTCGGGTTCGAGCCTCGCGCGAATCATCGGCTCGAAACTGCCCGAGTCGGCGTTCAGCACCATGATCGGCACCGTGATGCCCGCCTCGCGCAGGGCCACCCCCTCGTCGGCGAACGCCACGGCGAGGTAATCGACCCCCTGCTGGGTGAGTGTGCGCGCAACCTCGAATGTGCCGTGGCCGTAGCCGTTGGCCTTTATCATCGGTATCACGCCGACGCCGGGCGCGAGGCGCTGGCGGCACAGGCGCAGGTTGTGGATCATCGCGTCGAGGTCGACCTCCATCACCGTGGTGTGGCTGTGTCGCTCAAGGGCGCGGCTCAGGCGGTCGAAACCGAGCCTCGCCCCCCCCTTTATAAGTATCGCCCGGCCCTGAATGTCGGCCGGGGTGAGCTCACGCAGCGCGGCGTCGACGGTGAGGCCGGGCCCGATCTCCACAAGCCGTTCCACCCCCGCCGCCCTCACGAGTTCACGAGCCGGATTGTCGGGGGCGGGCATAATAACGATCCGCGGCCGCCCTCCCGCCACCCGCGCAAAATAGTCGAGAGCAATAGCAAGCGAGGCGAGCCCCGAGTTGTAGGTATCATTGACGATCACCGAGTCGTGGATGCCCTCCTTAACTTCGAGCCGCATGGCGGGCGGCTCAAGCGCGGCCAAAGCCTCGGGCGGCACATCGTAACCCTCGCTGCGCCAGAAGTCGGCGGCGAGAGTTGCATTGCGGGTCTGGAAGTCATCGCCCCCGCCCGTCAAAACATCGGGGCAATCCCGAAACAGTACCATCTTCTCAGCCCGCAACCCATCCACCGAGGCGAAATTCTCCTCATGAGCGCCGCCGACGGATGTCAGGATGCCGACGTCGGGACGGATCATGCGCTCCAAAGCCGTCATCTCGCCCGGCTCGCTGATACCAGCCTCGATCACGATGTAGTCCTCGTCGCCCGTCGCCGCAAGCAGCGACAGCGGCACCCCGATCTGCGAGTTCCAACTCTTCGGGCTGCGGTAGACCGTCGTTTCCGGCGGGGCGAGCTGCACTATCCACTCCTTGACAGTGGTTTTGCCCGTGCTGCCGGTAATGCCCACGATCCTGCCCGTGAAACCACCCCGGTAATGCGCCGCCAACGCCTGCAACGCCGCCACAGTGTCGCCCACCGCCACGAAACCCGCTTCGGTATAGAGCCATGCGTCACCGAAATCCTCGCCGACGAGGAACGCTCTCACTCCACGGGAGTATAGGTCGGCAATGTAGGCGGCTCCGTCACGGTGCGCGGTTCTGATTGCGACGAAAAGGGTCTCGCCGTCCACAGGAAAAGTCCGGCTGTCGG
>JAITWC010000133.1 GCA_031285485.1 Alistipes sp. | reverse complement strand
GCGCTGGTGGAGCGTGTCGAGGCGTTGCAGGTGGTGGAGGGCGACGGGGCCGGCGCGCCGTGGGCCGCGTTCATCGCGTCGCTCGACACGCTGGTCGAACGCTACGCCGAGACGCTGGCGGTCCGCCGCGGGCGAGCCGCCGCCGAACGGGCGCGCGAGGAGCAGCAAGCAGCCGCGGAAGAGTTATAAGACAAGTTCAACGTAAAGAGATGAAACGGATCAAATGCGTGGGCATCCTCACATCGGGGGGCGACTCGCCGGGTATGAACGCGGCCATCCGCGCCGTGACCCGCACCGCGATATACAACGGCCTCCGGGTGAAAGGCATCATGAGGGGCTACAAGGGGCTGATCGACGACGAGATAGTCGATTTCAAGACGGGCAATGTCTCCAACATAGTCAAGCAGGGGGGCACGATCCTCAAAACCGCCCGCTCCAGGGAGTTCGAGACCAAAGAGGGACGTCGCAAAGCGTGGGACAACATGCAGAAGCACAAGATCGACGCGCTGGTGGTGATAGGCGGCGACGGCTCGCTGACGGGCGCACGCATCTTCGCGGCCGAGTACGACATCCCTGTCGTGGGTCTGCCCGGCACTATCGACAACGACCTCTACGGCACCGACACCACCATAGGCTACGACTCGGCGCTCAACACCATAGTGTGGGCGGTCGACCGGCTGCGGGACACGGCGTCGAGCCACGAGCGGCTGTTCTTCGTCGAGGTGATGGGTCGCAACGCAGGTTTCCTGGCACTGAACGGCGCGATCGCAACCGGGGCCGAGGCAGCCATCATTCCCGAGATCGCAACCGAGGTCGACCAACTCACCGAGCTGATCGAGAACGGTTTCCGCAAGGACAAAAATTCGAGCATCGTGCTGGTGGCCGAGAGCGAAACCACCGGCGGGGCGATGGGCATGGCCGAAAGGGTGAAGAAAGAGTATCCGCAGTTCGACAGCCGCGTGACAATCTTGGGGCACATACAGCGCGGGGGTTCGCCCACTGCCAGCGACCGCATCCTCGCTTCGCGCATGGGCCAGCAGGCGGTGGAGGCGCTCCTTGACGGCCAGCGCAACATCATGATCGGTGTGGACGACGACCAACTGGTACACGTGCCCTTTTCGCAGGCCATCCGCGACGACAAGCCGATAGACCGCGGCCTGTTGCAAACGGTTAAAATCCTGTCGATCTGATGGACATCGCCCGGCAGAAGCGCGATGAGAACATCGCCGAGTACATTCTCTACATCTGGCAGTTGGAAGACCTGCTGCGTGCTCTGAGGTTCGACCCGCGGGCGGTGCACGAAACGTTGGTGGCTCCGCGCGACGCCTCCGACGAATGGAGCCATGCTGCACTTGAGTGGTACATGGACATCGCCGCGCTGCTCGCCAAAGAGGACAAGACCGAAGGGGGGCACCTCGACCACACGCTGCATCTTATCGGCGAAGTGAACGATCTGCATCTGATGTTGTTGGAGCAGCCCGCGGGCCGGAAGTACCGTAAGCTGTTCGACAGCCTGGCCCCGTCGCTGCCGGGACTGCGCGCTACTTTGGGCCGCGACGACGTGAGCGACATCGAGCTTTGTTTCCGCGCGCTCTACGCCGCGGTGCTTTACAGAATGAAAGGCGACCACGCCGAAGTCGCCGACGAGGTCACGGGCCTTGTTTCTCCCGTTGTGGCCGCCCTGTCGGATATGTACCACAGAGTCGAGCGGGGCGAAGTCGACATATACGCCGACAAATAAGTGATCGCCACGGGAAAACGTTAAGCTATAACGGCCTCGACTATCGCGTCGGCAAGGAGGGCAAGGCCGTCGCTCTTTTCCGGGGTGAAGCCCTGTTTCACTTCGACGGGCGGGGCAACGGGCTCCCAGCCCATACGTCCGGCAAACTCCGTAAGTTTTTTCACCGCCGCACCGGCCCACGTGAAGCCGCCGAAACAGGCGAACACGCGGGACGGTATGCACCTCAACTCCAGATCGTCGACAAGCGAGCGCACTTCCGGGAACAGACCCATGTTGTAGGTGGGCGAACCGATCACCAAAGCATTGTATTTGAAGATGTCGCGCAACACGAACGAGACGTGCGACGACGTGAGGTTGTGCATCGCAATGCGCTTCACGCCGCGGGCAACGAGTTCTCGCGCGAGTCTTTCGGCGCTCTGTTCGGTGTTGCCGTACATGCTGGCGTAGGCTATGACCACCCCCTTTTCGAGCGGTTCGTAGCGGCTCATGCGGTCGTAGAGGTCGAGCACGCGGGGAAATTCGCGCGTCCAGACGGGGCCGTGTGTCGGACATACCGTGCGGAGCGGCCCCAGCGACGCGAGTTTCTCGATCGCGCGCTGCACGGGGCCACCGTACTTACCCACTATGTTGGAGTAGTAGCGCACCATCTCGTCCCGGAACGGCGACGTGTCGCGCCCGGCGTCGAGCCGCACGTCGGTCACCCCGCCGTCGAGTGCGCCGAACGATCCGAAGGCATCGCCGGAGAACAGCAGGCCCTCCCGCGCGCAGTGGGTCACCATCGTTTCGGGCCAGTGAACCATCGGGATGAGGTGGAAGCTGAGCGTGCGCCGCCCGAGCGACAGTGTGTCGCCGTCGCCCACCTTGAGCGTCCCCGCCCCGATTCCATAGAACCCTTCGACCATCTGGAGCGTTTTGGTGTTGCCGACGATCGTGATGCCGGGCCACCGGCGTCGCACGGCGTCGATCGAGGCCGAGTGGTCGGGCTCCATGTGGTTGATGATAAGATAATCGACGGGACGGTCGCCGATCACCTCGCGGATCGACCCGAGGAGCCGCTCGGTAAAAGCGGCGTCGATGGTGTCGACGAGGGCGATCTTCTCGTCCTCTATCAGATAGGCGTTGTATGATACTCCGTTCGGCAGGGGCCACAGTCCCTCGAAACGGTGTTTTGTGCGGTCGTTCGCGCCCACGTAATGGATTCCCGGGGCTATCTCGGTCACTCTTTTCATAACTTGTCGTATATAAATTCTTCGCCTGCGTGACGTATCGTTACCTGTGCGGGGCGCGGCTTTCCGGTGCTGTCGGCGGCCTCGACCCGGCCCACCACCCGTGCGTCCACTCCGAACGAACGGCTGATCGCCATCACCTCGTCGGCGTCGGCCGGGTCGAGGTATATTTCCATCCTGTGCCCCATGTTGAACACCTTGTACATTTCGCGGGCCGGAGTTCCGCTCTGTTCGGCTATGAGGCGAAAAAGTGGCGGCCACTCGAACAGGTTGTCCTTGACGACGCGCAGGCCGTCGCCGAGGAAATGGAGTATCTTGGTCTGCCCTCCCCCGCTGCAATGCACCATTCCGTGGATGGCCTCGCGCGGAACCTCCCCGAGAACGCGCGCGATGACCGGCGCGTAGGTGCGGGTGGGCGACAACACCAGCCGTCCGGCGTCGATCGGCGAACCCTCCACGGGGTCTGTCAGGCGCAGGTTGCCCGAGTAGGCCAACTCTTCGGGGATGGCGGTGTCGTAGGTTTCGGGATATAGCTCGGCCATGCAGCGTGCGAAGACGTCGTGGCGCGCGGAGGTCAGCCCGTTGCTGCCCATGCCGCCGTTGTACCCGCTCTCGTAGGTGGCGTGGCCGAACGACGCGAGTCCCACTATCACGTCGCCGGGTCGTATGCGTGCGTTGTCGATCACGTCGGCGCGGCGCATGCGGGCCGTGACGGTGCTGTCGACGATCACCGTGCGCACCAGATCGCCCACGTCGGCCGTCTCGCCGCCGGTCGAGTAGATGTCGACGCCCAGATCGCGCATCGTCTGCAAAAACTCCTCCGTGCCGTCGATCAGCGCCGAGATCACCTCGCCGGGAATCAGTTGCTTGTTGCGCCCGATGGTCGAGCTGAGCAGGATGTTCTTGACGGCGCCGACGCACAGCAGATCGTCGGTGTTCATCACCACGGCGTCCTGCGCGATGCCTTTCCAGACGGAGAGGTCGCCCGTCTCGCGCCAATAGACGTAGGCGAGCGACGACTTGGTGCCCGCCCCGTCGGCGTGCATGAGCAGGCAACTTTCCGGGTCACCCGTAAAGACGTCGGGGATGATCTTGCAGAACGAGCGCGGGAAAACGCCCCGGTCGATCTTCTTAATGGCCGCGTGCACATCCTCCTTCGAGGATGACGCGCCGCGTTGCAGGTAGCGGGAGGGTCGGGTCATGATAATTTCAATTTATAGTGGCAAAGGTAAAAAATATCGGGACGAACAGCGAATGTAAGGATATTTTTCGATTTTTGCCGTCACTCTCATGTTTAATTTAAAAACCAAACGTTATGAAAAAAGCAATTTTCACTATCCTGCTGTTGGCCGGACTGGCCGGATCGACGCAGGCGCAAGACAAAAAATTCTGGGTCGGAGGGAGTGTCGGTTTCTCCTCTACCGAATTGAGCAGTGTGGCTTCCGGCTCATCGCTAACCATTCTCCCGGAATTCGGGTACAACCTCTCCGAGCGCTGGGCCGTGGGCCTTCGGTTCGGATTGAATCAGGCCGAACTGGATACCGGCATCACGATCAGCGATTTTCAGGAGTTCAGCATCGCCCCCTTCGCCCGCTACACCCTCTTGACTTGGAAGGCGCTCAGCGTCTTTGCCGATGGCGGGATAGCCTATTCCGACTTTACCGGCGACACGGATTTCGAGGATAACAACACCGCGGAGGACACGCATCTGTCGTCCGCCGGGATTTTTGTCAATCCCGGTTTTTCCCTGCGCCTGTCCGGGCGTTTCGCACTGACCGGCAGCGTAAATTTGTTCCACGCCGACTATACGCAACACTCTTTGACGGCCAAAGGGGATAAAACCAAAACCTATTCCGCCAGCCTGAACTCCCCGTTCAATTTCGACAGCATCCAGCTCGGGTTTAATTTCAGATTCTGACCGGGGATTACCATACAGAAAGGGCGGCGCAACGTTGCGCCGCCCTTTCTGTATGGTAATCCCCGGTCAGAATCTGAAATTAAACCCGAGCTGGATGCTGTCGAAATTGAACGGGGAGTTCAGGCTGGCGGAATAGGTTTTGGTTTTATCCCCTTTGGCCGTCAAAGAGTGTTGCGTATAGTCGGCGTGGAACAAATTTACGCTGCCGGTCAGTGCGAAACGCCCGGACAGGCGCAGGGAAAAACCGGGATTGACAAAAATCCCGGCGGACGACAGATGCGTGTCCTCCGCGGTGTTGTTATCCTCGAAATCCGTGTCGCCGGTAAAGTCGGAATAGGCTATCCCGCCATCGGCAAAGACGCTGAGCGCCTTCCAAGTCAAGAGGGTGTAGCGGGCGAAGGGGGCGATGCTGAACTCCTGAAAATCGCTGATCGTGATGCCGGTATCCAGTTCGGCCTGATTCAATCCGAACCGAAGGCCCACGGCCCAGCGCTCGGAGAGGTTGTACCCGAATTCCGGGAGAATGGTTAGCGATGAGCCGGAAGCCACACTGCTCAATTCGGTAGAGGAGAAACCGACACTCCCTCCGACCCAGAATTTTTTGTCTTGCGCCTGCGTCGATCCGGCCAGTCCGGCCAACAGCAGGATAGTGAAAATTGCTTTTTTCATAACGTTTGGTTTTTAAATTAAACATGAGAGTGACGGCAAAAATCGAAAAATATCCTTACATTCGCTGTTCGTCCCGATATTTTTTACCTTTGCCACTATAAATTGAAATTATCATGACCCGACCCTCCCGCTACCTGCAACGCGGCGCGTCATCCTCGAAGGAGGATGTGCACGCGGCCATTAAGAAGATCGACCGGGGCGTTTTCCCGCGCTCGTTCTGCAAGATCATCCCCGACGTCTTTACGGGTGACCCGGAAAGTTGCCTGCTCATGCACGCCGACGGGGCGGGCACCAAGTCGTCGCTCGCCTACGTCTATTGGCGCGAGACGGGCGACCTCTCCGTCTGGAAAGGCATCGCGCAGGACGCCGTGGTGATGAACACCGACGATCTGCTGTGCGTCGGCGCCGTCAAGAACATCCTGCTCAGCTCGACCATCGGGCGCAACAAGCAACTGATTCCCGGCGAGGTGATCTCGGCGCTGATCGACGGCACGGAGGAGTTTTTGCAGACGATGCGCGATCTGGGCGTCGACATCTACTCGACCGGCGGCGAGACGGCCGACGTGGGCGATCTGGTGCGCACGGTGATCGTCGACAGCACCGTCACGGCCCGCATGCGCCGCGCCGACGTGATCGACAACGCACGCATACGACCCGGCGACGTGATAGTGGGACTCGCGTCGTTCGGCCACGCCACCTACGAGAGCGGGTACAACGGCGGCATGGGCAGCAACGGGCTGACCTCCGCGCGCCACGACGTCTTCGCACGCTGCATGGCCGAGCTATATCCCGAAACCTACGACACCGCCATCCCCGAAGAGTTGGCCTACTCGGGCAACCTGCGCCTGACAGACCCCGTGGAGGGTTCGCCGATCGACGCCGGACGGCTGGTGTTGTCGCCCACCCGCACCTACGCGCCGGTCATCGCGCGCGTTCTCGGGGAGGTTCCGCGCGAGGCCATCCACGGAATGGTGCATTGCAGCGGGGGAGGGCAGACCAAGATACTCCATTTCCTCGGCGACGGCCTGCGCGTCGTCAAGGACAACCTGTTCGAGTGGCCGCCACTTTTTCGCCTCATAGCCGAACAGAGCGGAACTCCGGCCCGCGAAATGTACAAGGTGTTCAACATGGGGCACAGGATGGAAATATACCTCGACCCGGCCGACGCCGACGAGGTGATGGCGATCAGCCGTTCGTTCGGAGTGGACGCACGGGTGGTGGGCCGGGTCGAGGCCGCCGACAGCACCGGAAAGCCGCGCCCCGCACAGGTAACGATACGTCACGCAGGCGAAGAATTTATATACGACAAGTTATGAAAAGAGTGACCGAGATAGCCCCGGGAATCCATTACGTGGGCGCGAACGACCGCACAAAACACCGTTTCGAGGGACTGTGGCCCCTGCCGAACGGAGTATCATACAACGCCTATCTGATAGAGGACGAGAAGATCGCCCTCGTCGACACCATCGACGCCGCTTTTACCGAGCGGCTCCTCGGGTCGATCCGCGAGGTGATCGGCGACCGTCCCGTCGATTATCTTATCATCAACCACATGGAGCCCGACCACTCGGCCTCGATCGACGCCGTGCGACGCCGGTGGCCCGGCATCACGATCGTCGGCAACACCAAAACGCTCCAGATGGTCGAAGGGTTCTATGGAATCGGGGCGGGGACGCTCAAGGTGGGCGACGGCGACACACTGTCGCTCGGGCGGCGCACGCTCAGCTTCCACCTCATCCCGATGGTTCACTGGCCCGAAACGATGGTGACCCACTGCGCGCGGGAGGGCCTGCTGTTCTCCGGCGATGCCTTCGGATCGTTCGGCGCACTCGACGGCGGGGTGACCGACGTGCGGCTCGACGCCGGGCGCGACACGTCGCCGTTCCGGGACGAGATGGTGCGCTACTACTCCAACATAGTGGGTAAGTACGGTGGCCCCGTGCAGCGCGCGATCGAGAAACTCGCGTCGCTGGGGCCGCTCCGCACGGTATGTCCGACACACGGCCCCGTCTGGACGCGCGAATTTCCCCGCGTGCTCGACCTCTACGACCGCATGAGCCGCTACGAACCGCTCGAAAAGGGGGTGGTCATAGCCTACGCCAGCATGTACGGCAACACCGAACAGAGCGCCGAAAGACTCGCGCGAGAACTCGTTGCCCGCGGCGTGAAGCGCATTGCGATGCACAACCTCACGTCGTCGCACGTCTCGTTCGTGTTGCGCGACATCTTCAAATACAATGCTTTGGTGATCGGTTCGCCCACCTACAACATGGGTCTGTTCCCGGAAGTGCGCTCGCTTGTCGACGATCTGGAGTTGAGGTGCATACCGTCCCGCGTGTTCGCCTGTTTCGGCGGCTTCACGTGGGCCGGTGCGGCGGTGAAAAAACTTACGGAGTTTGCCGGACGTATGGGCTGGGAGCCCGTTGCCCCGCCCGTCGAAGTGAAACAGGGCTTCACCCCGGAAAAGAGCGACGGCCTTGCCCTCCTTGCCGACGCGATAGTCGAGGCCGTTATAGCTTAACGTTTTCCCGTGGCGATCACTTATTTGTCGGCGTATATGTCGACTTCGCCCCGCTCGACTCTGTGGTACATATCCGACAGGGCGGCCACAACGGGAGAAACAAGGCCCGTGACCTCGTCGGCGACTTCGGCGTGGTCGCCTTTCATTCTGTAAAGCACCGCGGCGTAGAGCGCGCGGAAACAAAGCTCGATGTCGCTCACGTCGTCGCGGCCCAAAGTAGCGCGCAGTCCCGGCAGCGACGGGGCCAGGCTGTCGAACAGCTTACGGTACTTCCGGCCCGCGGGCTGCTCCAACAACATCAGATGCAGATCGTTCACTTCGCCGATAAGATGCAGCGTGTGGTCGAGGTGCCCCCCTTCGGTCTTGTCCTCTTTGGCGAGCAGCGCGGCGATGTCCATGTACCACTCAAGTGCAGCATGGCTCCATTCGTCGGAGGCGTCGCGCGGAGCCACCAACGTTTCGTGCACCGCCCGCGGGTCGAACCTCAGAGCACGCAGCAGGTCTTCCAACTGCCAGATGTAGAGAATGTACTCGGCGATGTTCTCATCGCGCTTCTGCCGGGCGATGTCCATCAGATCGACAGGATTTTAACCGTTTGCAACAGGCCGCGGTCTATCGGCTTGTCGTCGCGGATGGCCTGCGAAAAGGGCACGTGTACCAGTTGGTCGTCGTCCACACCGATCATGATGTTGCGCTGGCCGTCAAGGAGCGCCTCCACCGCCTGCTGGCCCATGCGCGAAGCGAGGATGCGGTCGCTGGCAGTGGGCGAACCCCCGCGCTGTATGTGCCCCAAGATTGTCACGCGGCTGTCGAACTGCGGATACTCTTTCTTCACCCTTTCGGCCATGCCCATCGCCCCGCCGGTGGTTTCGCTCTCGGCCACCAGCACGATGCTCGAATTTTTGTCCTTGCGGAAACCGTTCTCGATCAGCTCGGTGAGTTGGTCGACCTCGGTTGCGATCTCGGGAATGATGGCTGCCTCGGCCCCGGTTGCGATCGCGCCGTTCAGTGCCAGGAAACCTGCGTTGCGACCCATCACCTCGACGAAGAACAGCCGCTCGTGGCTCGACGCCGTGTCCCGCAGCCGGTCGACCGCCCACACTATGGTGTTGAGCGCCGAGTCGTAGCCTATGGTGGTGTCGGTGCCGTAGAGGTCGTTGTCGATAGTGCCGGGCAGACCCACGACAGGGATGTCGTACTCGGCCGCGAAGATGCGTGCGCCCGTCAGCGAGCCGTCGCCGCCTATCACCACCAGCGCGTCGATCTTGTGCTTCTGCATGTTGTCCCACGCTTTGCGACGTCCCTCTTTGGTCTCGAACTCCCTGGAGCGGGCGGTTTTGAGGATCGTGCCCCCCTGCTTGACTATGTTGGAGACATTGCCCGTCTTGAAATCGACTATCTCGTCGTCGATCAGCCCCTTGTAGCCCCTCATGATGCCTTTCACCCGGAGGCCGTTGTATATCGCGGTGCGGGTCACGGCGCGGATGGCCGCGTTCATACCCGGCGAGTCGCCCCCCGATGTGAGGATGCCCACGCATTTGATCCGTTTCATCTCTTTACGTTGAACTTGTCTTATAACTCTTCCGCGGCTGCTTGCTGCTCCTCGCGCGCCCGTTCGGCGGCGGCTCGCCCGCGGCGGACCGCCAGCGTCTCGGCGTAGCGTTCGACCAGCGTGTCGAGCGACGCGATGAACGCGGCCCACGGCGCGCCGGCCCCGTCGCCCTCCACCACCTGCAACGCCTCGACACGCTCCACCAGCGC
>JAITWC010000096.1 GCA_031285485.1 Alistipes sp. | reverse complement strand
TTTTGCATGAGTAGTTTTTGCGTTTCTTTGAGTCTGTACGAGTCTCCGTTCATGTTGACGAGGTATGCCTTGTGAGTAAGTCTGTCGACCAAAGCAGTGGCGAGCACCTTGTCCCTTACAATTTCGTCCCATCGGTTGAAAGCGAGGTTTGTGGTTATGAGAGTTGCCTTTCGTCCGGCCCTCATGGATAGGTGGTTGAAGAGTAGTTCACCCGCCTCCTTGTCGCAAGAGACGTATCCGAACTCGTCGCAGATCACAAGGTCGTAGTTCATGAATCGGGCTTCGAGCCTGAGGAGGTTTTTCTGTTCGCGCGCCTCCCTGATGCGCTGCCGCCGTCGGTTCTCTGCCCTCACCCGCTCCTCTTTTTCGAGTATTGCCGCAGCAGGACGAACTCGCGCGGGCACTCGGAGAAATGCATCTCGAAGATGGAGCGTATCTTCTCGGGCCTCTGCCTGAGGGCCACGGAGGAGGCCACCGCCCCCGGCTTGCGCTCGGGAGCGCAAGTACATCGCCTCGTAGCCACGGTCGGCGAGCTGTTCGTGGATGTCGATGGCGCGCATGCACTGCTTGCTCCGGCCTGTGGCGCGCTTGCGCTCGTTCTTGTCGAGGTAATCCTCAATAAGGCCACGGATTTCGGGGGTGAGTACGCGGCGCGGGCGGCGTGTGCTATCATATCGCATGTGGCCGGGAGTGGCATCGAAGTATCGGTAGACGGGCTTATCCGTTTCAATGAAAAAAGAGAAAAAATTTGGATTTTCGGCGAAATGGGCCGGATGAAGGCCAAAACGGTCGTAATGATCGAGACTTCCGATGCCGGACGTTTACCGCATTCGATTTGTCCGAAATAACTTGCAAACATCATTACTTTTTGATTACCTTTGCAGATAATTTAGCAGATGATAGAACATATAAGCATAAGCGAGTGGATACGGGATTTGGAGGCGCATGGCTTCCAAACCTTCTCCGTTGAAAGGGTGCGCGAGGCTTTTCCCGGAGCTTCGGAGCAAAACATCATGAACTCTCTTTACCGGATGACCGTAAAGCGGCGGATTATCTCTGTCTACAAGGGTTTTTATGTCATTATGCCGCCACAGTACTCCGTGAAAGGGATCGTCGCCCCTGCTTATTATATCGACCGGTTGATGGAGTATATAGGCAAGCCCTACTACGTCGGTCTGCTCAACGCCGCCGAACAGCACGGGGCGGCACACCAGCGTTCGCAGCGATTTTCGGTGATGACGATTTACCCCTCCGCCAACCCATCGAAGACGAAGAACAATATCCTCGACTGGGTTTACCGGAAAGAGGTTCCCGAAAAGTTCTTGCAGACAAAAAACGCCGAGATGGGCGTTATCCGTTTCTCGAACCCCGAACTGACCGCGATAGACCTCGTGCAGTATGAAAAACACGCGGGCGGTCTCTCCCGCGCGGCGACCGTGTTGGCGGAACTCGTAGAACAGACCGATTTCTCAAAGGTACCGAACGAGCTATTCGACTACACGTCCGTCTCGGCGATACAGCGGTTGGGATTTATCTTGGACAACGTTTTGGAGAAGGGCGGACAGGCCGACGTTCTGTACGAACGGTTGCATGGCTACGGCAAAAGGCTGAACTATGTTCCGTTAAGCACCCGTTCGACGAATGGCAATGCCGGAAAAGATGTCCGTTGGAAAATAAATATCAATACCGATATAGAAATAGACGATCTATGATAAACAGAGCATCCATACTCCAATGGAGAACGCAGGCCCCGTGGAACAACGCTGAACAGGTGGAGCGGGATTTAATTATCTGCCGCGCCCTGACAACGATATTCGGAGACGGGTTTCTGGCAAGTCAGTTGGATTTTCCGCCCGGCAAGGTGGTCAAAGGGCCTCTTTTACCGTTTTTTCCAGCCCTGTCATTTACGCCACGGTTTTCCGTTTTGTGAGAAGGAATAGCTACCTTTGTCGAAATATTCTAATACGTACTCCTATGTTTGTTGGTGAAAAAGTTGTGACGGAAGGACTTACTTTTGATGATGTACTTCTGGTGCCTGCCTATTCGGAAATGGTCGGGCGTGAGGTGTCGATCGAATCGAGGTTTACCCCCGGCGTTAAGCTGTGTACACCCATTGCGTCCGCCGCGATGGATACCGTAACCGAGGCGGGGCTCGCCATCGCCATTGCCCGCGAGGGCGGCGTAGGCGTGATTCACAAAAACATGTCGATTGTCGAACAGGCTGCCCAGGTGCGAAAAGTCAAAAGGGCCGACAGCGGAATGATCTACGATCCGATCACCATAGCAAAAGAACAAACGGTGGGCGACGCGCTCGACATGATGAGAGAACACCGCATAGGCGGCATCCCTGTCGTGCTGCCCGACGGAACGCTCATCGGCATCGTCACCAACCGCGACCTGAGATTCCAGACCGAAATGGAACGCAGGATCGGCGAGGTGATGACGTCGAAAAACCTCATCACCACTCAGGACCCCGATCTGGGGAAGGCGTCGCGGATATTGCTCGAAAACAAGATCGAGAAACTGCCGGTCGTGTCGGCCGACGGGAAGTTGGTGGGGCTGCTCACCTATCGCGACATCACGAAACTTAAGGACAACCCCGATGCGTCGAAGGATGAGAAGGGTCGTCTGAGAGTGGCCGCCGGGGTGGGAGTGACTCCCGACACGCTGGAAAGGGTTGCCGCTCTGTGGGACGCCCAGGTCGACGTTGTGGTGATCGACACCGCACACGGACACTCGCGCAACGTGGCTGAGACGCTCAGGGCGGTCAAGAAAGCGTTCCCCTCGCTGGAGGCCATTGCGGGTAACATTGCCACCGCCGAGGCTGCTGAATATCTGGTGAAGGCGGGCGCCGACGGTGTGAAAGTGGGCATCGGGCCGGGCTCGATCTGCACCACGCGGGTCATTGCCGGGATCGGTGTGCCTCAGCTCACGGCCATATACGATGTTGCGCGGGCTCTGCGGGGAAGTGGTGCGACCGTTATTGCGGACGGGGGATTGCGTTACTCGGGCGACATTGTGAAGGCGATCGCAGCCGGGGCCGACTGCGTGATGGCGGGGTCGATGTTTGCCGGTACCGAAGAGTCGCCCGGCGAGACGATCATCTATAACGGCCGCAAGTTCAAGTCGTATCGTGGCATGGGTTCGCTCGAAGCGATGGCACAGGGGTCGAAAGACCGTTATTTCCAGGGCGACGAGCATGATTCGCGTAAGCTCGTTCCCGAGGGTATCGCGGCGCGTGTGCCTTTCAAGGGTACGTTGGCCGAGGTTATCTACCAGCTTGTGGGCGGACTTCGTGCGGGAATGGGTTATGTCGGTGCGCAGACCATCGAGCAGCTCAAGGATGCCAAATTCATTCGCATTTCCGGGGCCGGCGTCGCCGAGAGCCATCCTCACGACGTGACCATCACCCGCGAGGCTCCCAATTATTCACGGGCCGACTAAGATCATGGCGATCGTCACGAGAGATATTCCGATCCGCGTCCGTTACAACGAGACCGACCAGATGGGGATTGTCCACCACTCGAACTACATTTTCTATTACGAGGTTGCGCGCACCGAGTTGATGCGTTCGCTGGGCACTTCGTACCGTGAGATGGAGGAGCGAGGGGCGCTGCTTGTTGTGCGCGATGTACGGTCGCGTTTTGTTGCTCCGGCCTACTACGACGAGGTGCTTAATGTTCGCGTTTCCATTCGTGAGACGCCGACGGTGAAGGTGACTTTCGACTTCGAGATATTCAACGAACGCGGCGAACTCATTCATACCGGCGAGGTGATGCTCGCCTGCGTCGACCGCACGACCCGCCGACCAAAACGGGCCCCCGAATGGTTCGTGGCGCTGCTTGCCGGGAATTGAAATATCATAAAACGGCGAAATTTGCCCCTTGCATCGGCGATGCAAACGAGCATCTAAGATGCGAGGCTCACCGACGCCAGGCCCGCGAGTCGCCGCGACAGCGGCGGGGCGGGAAAGCCGACGGAGGTAAACGCCAAAAAGACGAAATTGCTCCTTGCATCGACGATGCAAACGCCAAAAAGACGAAATTGCCCCTTGCATCAATGATGCAACCGCCAAAAAGACGAATTTGCTCCTTGCATCGACGATGCAACCGCCAAAAAGACGAATTTGCTCCTTGCATCGGCGATGCAACCGCCAAAAAGACGAAATTGCTCCTTGCATCGGCGATGCAAACACCAAAAAGACAAAATTACTCCTTGCATCGACGATGCAAACACCAAAAAGACAAAAAAGCCCCTTGCACCGGGCGGTGCGGGCATGAAAACGACCTCCCCGCCGGATAACTTTCGGCGTAATGCAAACGGGGCCGCTCATCGGCGGCTCCGTTTTTTTGTGTCGATCGGCAATGTGTCCGGTTTACTCGGCGACGCAGCGGAGGGGGAAGCCTCCGGCGGGTGCGTACTCCTCGGTGGCGCCGCGTGTGGCGGCGGGATTGACGTAGTCGTTGCGGAAGACCAGCGAGGCGCCGCCCCCGGGTTCGTCGATGCCGGTCGGGGAGTGCAACGGGTGGAGGGCCGACCAGTAGAACCCCTTCGGATGGCCGACACCGTCGGCGTCGTTCACAACGTTGGTGTAGTTATCCTCGGGCTTGGCAAGGGTCGGGGAGAAACTGCGGCGGCCGGCGGCCGGGAAAAACACCCGAACGGATTGGTCGGGCAGCTGAGCGTCGGGTTTGAATGTCCAGCCGTAAGCGTAGTCCCCCTCGACGCCGAACCCGGCAGGGTCGGTCGACGAGGCGCCCGTTGCGGTGAAGCCGTCCCAGATGGTGGGGGGGGCAACTCTCCAGCCCGCCGGGCACGGGTCGTGGAGCGTCTTCGAGGCGGGGCTCCACGCCCCGGTGTTGTGGCCGCCGTCGAGCCAGTCGAAGTCGTTGCTCTCCAGTCCGGCGATGAAGTTGTTGGGATAGGCCGTGGCAAATTCCAACGAACCGGCCACGTTGTCGGTTTTGCCGTCGCCGTCGGTGTCCACCTCGTCCGACGAGACGTTGTAGTGGTGGGTCGTGTAGTTGCCCGAGACGTTGTAGAGCGCGCGCGGAACGTTGGAGTTCCACACGGCGGGGCCCACGAACGGATCCTTGCGGCCCCACTGGTAATACAACCCGTAGGAGAGCGCCGCCTCGGCGGGCGTGGCGTTAGAGTTGGCCAGCGCGCCCAGGTTGCGGCTCATCACCACGGAGCCGCCAAGGTGGTCGGGTTCGGCGGCGGGGTCGAAGGTCGTCACCCAGATGTGCCAGCTCCACATAACCACACCATTGCTGTCGGTGACGGCTACCACGGCGTTGCCCTCTTCGAGCTCGGTGGTGTTGGCGGTGGAGAAGAACAGGTGGTCGCCCTCAAGGGAGACGTTGAACACGACCGTCTTGGAGGTCGCCCACACCAGAGCGCCACCCGTGGCGGCGGCGAGCGACGTGCCCGACGACTCGTTACCCCGGCGGCGGGCGTAGAACTTGAAACGGTCGCCCGGCCGGGAAACTATGATGCTGTTGGCCCCGGCGGCGATCTCGCGGGCGATCTTGATGGCCACGCTGATCTCGCGGGACAGCTCGGTGTCGTCCTTGCTCTTGGCCGTTACCTTTATCTTGCCTTTCATGTTGGTCCCGTCGGCGGACTGCATCGGGGCGGTGATAACAAATTTGTTGCCGCTGCGGGTGCAGGTCCAGCCGGTGGGAACGGTCGGGGTGCCGTAGCTGGCGATCTGCCGGGCGGTGAACCCCACCTCCTTGGTCTGACCCCACTCGAAGTCCATCGAGGCGGTGTCGAGCGACAGGAAGGCATACTCTTCGTCTTTTTTACATCCGGTGAGGGCCAGCGCAAGCGTTGCTGCGGCGAGGAGGGCGGTTTTTATGTGGAAGTTCGTCATGTCTGTCACATTTTGCGGGCAAAATTACCAAAATCTTCCATATCTCTACGCACGGCAGGCACATTTATTGTGTCGGGGGGTTGCAAAAACCGATCATGGGATCCCGAAATATTGATCGAACGGTCAGAGCTTCCGGCCGAGCATTCGTTCGGCGGTGGCGGTGTCGCCCCGTGAAATTGCGTTTCGGATGGCGGTCGAAGAGATCCTTTCGTCATGGTCGCCGGACCGATCGCAGCCCGGTTCGAACTTCGGAGCGCGGAAGACGCGGAAACCGTACCTCTCCCCCAACCCGGACAAAACCTCCGCGTCGCCCTCGCGTCCACAGCCCAGACGATGATTATACCCCACCACCAACTCGTGAACACCGAGCCGTGCAACCAAAAAATCGCGCACGAACTCCCCGGCCGAAAGTCGCGCCACACTCTCGTCGAACGGCATCACCACAAGATTGTCGACCCCCGCCGCGGACAGCAGCTCCGCCTTCTCCGCGGTCGGTGTAAGCACCCTCAGATCGGCGCCCGTGTCCAGTACCCGCCGCGGGTGATCGCCGAAAGTCACCACAACACTCTCGCCGCCACAGTCCGCAGCCCGCCGCCGCAGAATGTCCAACAGAAACCGGTGGCCGCGATGAACCCCGTCGAACGAACCCACCGTCACCACCGGCCGCCGAAAAACCGGCAACGCGGCCATGTCGTCAAAAACCCTCATTCTGTTCCTCCTCCTTGACGAAGTACGCAACTTTCTCCAAAAGCGTGGTGATGTCGAAGTTCTCGACCACGATGCCGCGCGGAAAGTTCAACGGGCGCGACGTGAAGTTGAGCACCCCCCCGATCCCGGCGTTGATGATGGGCAACACCAGATCGCCCGCCGCGTCGCGCGGCGTCGACAGCACCACCATGTTGATGTCCAGCGCGGCAACCATCTCCTCGAACCGCGTCATGTCGTAACACGGCACCCCGTCGAACTCGCGTCCCACCTTCGCGGGGTCGATGTCGAACGCGGCGGTGATGCGCATTTTAAGTCCCTTGCTGTTGAAGAATTTCGCGATGGCCTGCCCCAGGTGACCCATCCCTACGACGGCGATCCCGGCCGGCTCGGGGCTGTCGAGGATCGACGATATGAAGCCGGACAGCACGCGAACGTCGTACCCCTTTTTGGTGTCGCTCGAAAAGCCGATCAGCATCAGGTCGCGCCTGACCTGCACAGCCGTTATGCCGTGCATCCCGGCCAGCACGTGCGAAAAAATATGTGTGATCCCCGCTTCGAGGCAATCGTCCAGACTGCGCCGGTACTCACTCAACCGCTCGACGGTCTTCTCGGGTAGCGTCATTTCAATTCGTAATAGTTAGTGTCGCGTTAAATGCTCTTTGCAGTTCGTTGGCGTCCCGTCGTACCCCTACGCTGCCACCAAAACAGTCCGTTTGGTGCCGTCGTACCCCTACGCTACCACCAAAACAGTCCGTTTGGCCCCGTCGTACCAATACGCTACCGCCAAAACAATCCGTTTGATGCCGTCGTATGCCTACGCTACCGCCAAAACGATCCGTTTGGCCCTGTCGTACCAATACGCTGCCCCCAAAACAAACGTTTTGCCCCCGTCGTACCAATACGCTGCCTTCAAAACAATCCGTCCGGGGCTTTCTCAATTCGTAATTTCCCTCACCGAACCGCCGCTCGACGAGTCGCGCCGCACGATCGACGGAGTTCCGCGATATCTCACCGAACCGCCGCTCGACGCTTCGGCCACAAGTTCCTCGCTGGCCGCGATCTCGATCCTGCCCGCGCTCGAAGCGTCGACCTCGGCCCTGCGGCACTCCAGATCGAGGCCCCTCAGGTCGCCCGCGCTCGATACATCCGCCACACAGTTGTCCGCACTGCCCGAGACGTCGCACCGGGCGGCGCTCGTCACCTCCACCGTGAGTTTCTTAGCCACGACGTTGCCGCTGAACCGGGCGGCGCTCGACAGATCGATCGACACGTCCGCCGCGTTGATGTCGGCCTCGATCTCCCCGGCCGAAGTACACTCGACGCGGATCGAGGCGCCCGGCAGCCTCTCGCCCGTCACGATCCTCCCGGCCGACGAAACGTCAAGCCTGGAGAGATTTTCGCCCAGGGGCATCGTTATCACCGTTTTGATCTTCGACAGCACCGAAATGAAGGAGGGTTCGTAGGCCACTTTCACCCGTCCCCCATCCTGGGTTATCGAGACGTGTTCCATTACCTCCTCGTCGGCGGTTATGAAACCGGTGCCGGTCTCCGAACGCACGAGTTCGACGGTGATCCCGCTCGACACTTCGAGGTCGGTGTAATCGAGCGAGATGTCGAACCCGCCCCGCGCCTCGCGCCCGCTGCCGCGGATCACCGACGACGAGATGCACGAGCCGAGCGTCATCGACACCATCATCGCCACAACCGCTCCGAACATCAATTTATTCATAATCGTAATCGTTTTGTGCCGAACAAAGGTAGCTGTTTCTGGACGAAGAACAAAAACTAACTAAATCCTACCGCTTAACTCCGAACTGAAACAACTTTTTAAACGCTTTTTTCTCAACTGATGGGAAAGGGGCTTTTGATCCGTTTCCGGGGAGCTATTTTCCGCCGTTTTTATGAGTACACTTTCAACCTTCTTTTAGGGGGTCGGCTTCGGCGGGTTTTCCATTGCAAGATACGAAAAAAAGGCCGTTCCCCGAAAGAGGACGGCCTTAAAAATTTCGCGCAAAACGCAACCACGCAACGCGAACCCGCGAATAAGTAACTAACAACGAAACTTATTCAGCCGGAGTTGCCGGGATCACATCGTGCAGAGTGATCTCGAACTTCATGGCTCTCATGTTTCCCTGTAAGGCATAGGCGAGGTCGGGGTTGGCCCACAGGATGATCTCACCCCCCTTGCCGACGAGTTTCATGCCTTCGGTCCAAGCGGCAATCACGCCGTTGAGCGGGAGCGTTGCATTTTCATTGGCATCGAACTCGGTTCCGTCCTGATACGTGCCGCGATACTTGACGACCACCTGGTCTGCATCGTTGACAGCTTTGACGGCGGGGTCACCAGCGTTGATGATCTCATACATCAGGCCGCTTTCGGTGGTCTGGATGTTGGGATTCGAGGTCTTCACTTCTTCGAGCCACTTCATGCTTTCGGCTTTGTCCAGAGCGGGTTTGCGAACGTTGAAGTACTCATTGAGGAAAGCACTTGCCACCTCGGGAGTCATCTGGGCCTTGCCGTCGAACACGTCGCGCACGGCGGTAGCGAGGACGTCTCCGATCAGCATACTGTCCTGAAAAGCCTTAAGTTGGAACTGGTTAACGAGGTCCACGCCGACAGCGTACGACACGGAGTCGACCACGGTGTAGCTCTTCATGCTTTTCGATCCCTGGCAGGAAACGAGTGCGGCGCAAAACGCTACCGCGGGGATAATTGCTTTTTTCATTTTTTTTATACAGTTTTTTATCGGTTTTTTCGCGTCTGAAAAATCGCGCAAAGGTAACGATTATTTGGAGAGTCCGTTCACCATTCGTTGTAAAAATTTCTTTTTGACATTTTTACGGATAACCGCGGCCCACTTAATGATTGCGAAACCAAGTAACGCGGCGCACCCCGAGGCGATCAGAATATACAGTTTGGCGCTGTCGACAATCTCGGGCGAGCCGGCAAAAGCGAGCGTGTCGATAAAGATCGACATCGTGAACCCAATGCCACCCATGCACACCACTCCCGCGAGCGACATCCACCTCACATCGCGCGGCAGTACGGCCAGTTGGCACTTCACAGCCAGCCAACTCGCCGCCATTATCCCCAGCGGTTTGCCCGCCACGAGTCCCAGAAATATGCCCGTCCCGAGGGTCGAGGCAAACGGGTTGAGCGAAGCGGCGCTCAGGTCGACCCCGGCGTTGGCCAGTGCAAACACCGGCATCACTAAGAATGTCACCCACGGATGGATCAGATGTTCCAGCCTTTGCGACATGCCTATGGTGTCGGTGGCCGTGCGTCGCATTCTCAGCAGAGTGTGGTGTTGCTCCTCGTTTTGCATCACTTCCACTCCTTCGCGGTCGTGGAAACGGAAGTCCTCCAACAGTTGGTTCTGGCGGTAGAGGCACACTTTTTTCGACAACAGCGGCCGCGAGGGTATCAGCATGGCCATGATAACTCCCGAGATGGTCGAGTGAACCCCCGATTCGTAGAACAGGAACCATACCACAAGTCCCACTGCCAAATAGGGAAAGACCCTCGTAACACCCACTTTCCGCATCCAGAACAGCACCAGCACCAACGCTCCGATCAGCACCAGGCACAACAGATTTATCTTGTAGGTGTAAAAAATGGCGATCACAACGACCGCCCCCAGGTCATCCGCAATGGCCAGCGCCGTCAGGAACACCTTAAGCGACACTGGCACACGGTTGCCCATAAGCGACAGCACCGCAATGGCGAACGCAATGTCGGTGGCCATCGGGATGCCCCATCCCTCGGAGAAGTCGGTCGTGGCATTGAAAGCGGCGTAGATGGCCGCCGGAACCACCATTCCGCCCACGGCCGCCGCCACGGGCAGCATCGCCTGACGCATGCTCGACAGCCGCCCGTAGCGCAACTCGCGCTTGATCTCAAGCCCCACCACAAAGAAGAACAGCACCATCAACCCGTCGTTGACCAACCGCTCCACATCCAACCCGAAGTGAACCACGTGTCCCCCCTCGCCTATGTAGAACGCCAGCGGGGTACTCAGTATCGCGTGGTACATATCACGTGTGGCGGTGAGGTTGGCCAGCACCAACGCCACGCCCACGAAAATCAGAAGTATGGCGCCCCCCGCCCAAGGCGAGGCCATGAAGTGACGGCCTCGCTCCACTATCCGACGGCCTATCGTGTTTTCCGTTGCGGCTATCATTACTGTTTCTTGTCGCGTGCGGTGGTGGCGCCTCGTAGCGCCTGTCCACACAGTTTGAACAGCATTCGCGCCCCCACCGAGGCATCGAAAGTTCCCCCGTCGAGCCTCGGGGCCACCTCACACAGGTCGAACCCCACGATCGTACGGCCACTGTCGACTACCGTCCGCAACAGCCACGCCGCTTCGTCGAACGACGCCCCTCCCGGAACGGGTGTGCCGGTGCCGGGACACAGGCCGGGCTCCAGAAAATCTATGTCGAAACTCACGTACACCTTTTCGGGCAGGACTGCCACTATCCGCTCGCACTGCGCGGCCCACGTTTCACCCCTGAACCGCCCTTCGGCCAGCCCGTCCCCGGTGAACTGCGTTATCTTCGGATGGCCCGCGGCAAAGGTCGCTTCGGCCTCGCTGAAGTCTCGCACACCCACCTGCACTAACCGTTCGATCTCCGGCACGTCCCTCAGCGCGTTCCACATTACCGAGGCGTGCGAACACTCGAATCCCTCGTATGCGGGCCTCAGATCGCAATGGGCGTCGAGATGAAGCACGCCGACCGAACACTCGTGTCGTGCCACCGCCGCAATGAGACCGGCCGGAGTGCTGTGGTCGCCCCCCACGAGGCCCACAATCTTGCCTTTCGCCAGCCACTCCTCGGCCACGGCGTCGATCCGGGCATCGAGTTCGGCCCCGGCGGCGTTGATCTTTTCGAGTTTTCGGGCCAGCAGAAAGTTGTCGTGCGGGTCGTGGCCGCCTTCCAGAGCGGCTATTATCCTTGTGGCGTCCTCCCTGAGGGGCTCGCTCCGTTCGTGGATCGAATAGTCGATGGACAGCGTGGCGATCCCGCGGCGCCACTCGCCCGGCGCCCACGGATCGTGGAAATCCAACTGCGTCGACTCCTCTATTATGGCGTCGGGAGCCGCGCTCGCCCCCGCGCCGTAGGACGATGTGACGTCCCACGGTACCGACACAAGCACCAAAGCCGCCTCGTCGGGGCTGAAAGGCATTCCGAAGTAGTTGCCGTTATGAATCCCGACCCCGTTGGGATCGAACCTGTTCTCGTTATGGGGCGGGTTGTTGTATGCTGTCATATCATCGCAAGTTTTTGTTTGCCGGTGAATGATGGCGATGGAATTCAGGCCGCTAATATACGGCATTTTTGGTTACGCTGAAAAAAATTATCTTTGCGGGGTCATGAAGATCGTTGCAGACAGGGATATTCCGTTCTTGGAGGGGGTGTTGGATCCTTTCGTCGAGGTGGTGCGGCTGCCGGGCGAGGCGATCGGGCCGGACGACGTGCGCGATGCCGACGCGATCCTTACCCGAACCCGGACACGCTGCGACGCGGCGCTACTCGCGGGGTCGCGCGTAAGGTTCATCGGCACGGCCACGATAGGGTTCGACCACATCGACACGGAGTGGTGCCGTGTCCGCGGCATAGCCGTCGCCACCGCCGCCGGGTGCAACAGGCGCGGAGTGCTTCAGTGGGTGGGCGCGGTGTTGGCGTGGCTGGCCGACGGGCGCGCGGCCGGGCATGGCGGCAGGACGCGCGGCCCGAAACCGGGCGGAACGACCCTCGGGGTTGTCGGAGTGGGCAACGTCGGTTCGTTGGTGGCCGACTACGCTGCCGCGTGGGGGTTCCGCGTGATGCGCAGCGACCCGCCGCGCGAGCGCGCCGGGGGGCGAGGCGCCGCCGAAGGCTTTTATCCTTTGGGCGAGATGGTTGCGGCGTGCGACATCATCACCTTCCACGTGCCCCTGACCGCCGAAGGCCCCGACGCCACCCGCCACATGGTGAACCGCGACCTGCTCGCCGCCGCAAAGCCCGGAGCCGTGATACTCAACTCGTCGCGCGGGCCTGTCGTCGAGCCGGACGCGCTGCGGAAGGAGGTGCACGGGGGGGCACACTCTTTCGTTATCGACACATGGAACGGCGAACCCGCCATAGACAGGGAGGTGCTGAAACGCACCCTGTTGGCCACCCCCCACATTGCCGGATACACGGTGCAGGGCAAGGCGGCGGCCACGTCGATGGTGGTGCGGGCCCTTGCGAGGGAGTTCGGCCTGCCGCTCACGGAATGGTATCCCGCCGGAGCGCCCCGCAGCGTGCCTCGGCCCATAGAGTGGGACGAGATGAGGGGCCTCATGCCGTCGTACTTCGACATCGCGGCCGAGAGCGCAGCGCTGAAGGCCGCGCCCGCTCTTTTCGAGGCGATACGCGACGGCTACGACTACCGTATGGAATTTTTCTGATTATGGAGGCGCTATTTGTCGAAGTCCAAAACCAACCTGTGTTTTCGCAGGAAGTCGGCGCCCCAAACACCCGCCACAGTCACCTCCCGCTTGAATCTGAAGAACGGGCAAAAACCCGGGTCAATGGCGAACAGCTCCGAGCAATTCTTCGAATAGTCCGCACCGTTCACGAGGGTAAAGTCCAATTTGGTGATGTGGCACACTCTCCGCACGCCGTCATAGCACATCACACGCTGCTCACGCAATAGTTTCGGCAGATAGTGCGTTATCTTCACATGGTGAAATGGGTTGCTCTTATCGCTATGGTATTGTTGGCTGGGGCCGGGACGGCTTTCGGGCAGCGGATCGTCCGCCGGGACGGGGTTGCTGTGGCCCCTCCGGTCAGGAGGAGCCACAGCAATCGCGACGTGTCGCATTACGTCGTGGAACACGGTCCGGATGGCGACACCGTTGGTATAGGGATATATCTCAACCGCGTGTACTGTTTCGCCAACCCGATAGACATGTCGCAACACCGGAGACTCGTGCGCGACTTCCGCGCGGTGTATCCGCTTGCCGAGATCGCCCGCCGCACGATGGAGGGATTCGAGGAGCAGTTGCTTGCTCTGCCCACGCGCCGGGAGCAGCGCGTGTTCTCGAAACGAACCGAAAAAGATCTCGTCGCACAATACACCCCCACTCTGAAACGCATGACCGTTTCGCAGGGGAGGATCCTCGTGAGGCTCATCGACCGCGAGACTGACCAGACTTCCTATGAGATCGTGCGGGAGTTTCGCGGAGGGTTCGTGGCGGGATTTTGGCAGGGGGTGGCACGCATCTTCGGCCACAACCTCAAGGACGAGTACGACCCCGCCGAGCGCGACCGCCTGATCGAACAGTGCATCATTCTCTACAACGCCGGCCTTCTGCCCGAATATTGAACTATTTATATTTGTGGGAGCTTCCTTTCGGGTATTTTCGCCCCCAGGAAGAACACGGAACAACGACGCAGAATAAACTGTACCACAAGCACGTAACTCATTTGCGCTCCATTTTGTCGTTTTTACGAGGTCTTGCACTATCTTTGCCGCGATAACCAAAGCCGACAACAGAATGAAAAAGCTTTTGACCGTAGCGCTCGCCGGGGCTCTCGCCGCCGGTTGCGCCGACAACGCAAAAAACCGCATCACCATGAAACCATATCCCGATACCCGCCGGAGCGAGGTGGTGGAAAACTACCACGGAACGCAGGTCGCCGACCCCTACCGCTGGCTGGAAGACGCCGATTCGGCCGAGACCGCGGCATGGGTCGCCGCCGAGAACGAAGTGACCTTCGACTACCTGAGTCAGATACCTTATCGCGACGCCGTCCGCGCACGCCTCACCGAACTGTGGGACTATCCGAAAACGGGTGTGCCGACCCGCGTGGGCGAGTGGTACTTCGTGTTCCGCAACGACGGCCTTCAGAACCAGAGCGTACTCTATCGTCAGAAAGGTCTCGACGGCGCGCCCGAAGTGTTCCTCGATCCCAACACGCTCTCCGACGACGGAACGGTTGCACTGGCCGACGTGTCGTTCTCGCGCGACCACCGCTGGTGTGCCTACGCAGTCGCCGCAGCCGGATCGGACTGGGTGAAGATCCACGTTCGCGACGTTGCGACCGGCACCGACACGGGTGAGGTGATCGAGTGGGTCAAATTCTCGGGCGCAGTGTGGGCCCCCGACTCGCGCGGGTTCTATTACAGCTGCTACGAGGCTCCCTCGGACGGCAACATCTACTCGGCCCAGAACCAGTTCCAGATGGTCTACTACCACGCCCTCGGCACCCCCCAGAGCGCCGACGTGCGCGTGTACCGCGACCCGAGCCACCCGCTGCGATACTTCCACGGCGAGGCGAGCGATGACGGCCGCTGGCTGTTCGTCAGCGGATCGGAGGGCACGAGCGGCACTGAACTGCTCTACCGCGCCGCCGGCGAGAGCCGTTTCCGCGTGCTTTTCCCGGGATTCCGCTACGACTACGCCGTGGTACACGCCGAGGGCGACACCGCGTGGATCTACACCAACGACGGCGCGCCCAACTTCCGCCTGGCGAGCATAGACCTTGCCAACCCCTCGCAGGGTCTGCGCGACGTTATAGCCGAAAACCCCGAGAGTAAACTCGAATGGGTGTCGACCGTGGGCGGATACTTCGTCGCACAGTGGCTCGTGGACGCATCGAGCCGCGTGTCGCAGCACAGGATGGACGGCACGCCCGTTCGCGATATCGAGCTTGCGACGCTCGGAACCGCCGCCGGATTTGCCGGCGAAAAGGAAGATACCTCAACCTTCTACTCGCTGTCTACCTACACCGCTCCGCCCACCATCTACTCTCTCGACCTTGAGACGGGCGCCTCGAAGGTGTTCGACCGCCCCGAGGTGGCGTTCAACCCCGACGACTTCACCACCGAACAGATATTCTTCGAGAGCGCCGACGGCACCCGGGTCCCGATGTTCGTGATGCACAAAAAGGGGCTGCTCCTCGACGGCTCCAACCCCACTTACCTCTACGGTTACGGCGGCTTCAACATCAGCCTCACCCCGGCGTTCTCACCGGCGCGCGTGATGTTCATGGAGCAGGGCGGAGTTTACGTCGAGGTCAACCTGCGCGGAGGAGGCGAATACGGAGAGAGGTGGCACGAGGCGGGAATGTTGGACCGCAAGCAGAACGTGTTCGACGACTTCATTGCCGCCGCCGGGCACCTGATCGCCAACCGCTACACCTCGCCGGCGAAACTCGCCATAGCGGGCGGATCGAACGGAGGTCTGTTGGTCGGCGCGGCCATGACCCAGCGGCCCGACCTCTTCGCCGTCGCGCTGCCCGCCGTGGGGGTGATGGACATGTTGCGCTACCATAAATTCACCGTCGGCTGGGGTTGGAGCGTCGAGTACGGCAACAGCGACGATCCGGCGCAGTTCGAATACATATACAAATACTCGCCGCTGCACAACCTTCGCGCCGGTACGTGCTATCCCGCGACGTTGATAACCACCGCCGACCACGACGACAGGGTTGTGCCCGCCCACTCGTTCAAGTTCGCCGCCGAGTTGCAGCACTCGCAATCGTGCGACGCTCCGGTGTTGATCCGCATCGAGACAAACGCGGGCCACGGCGCAGGCAAACCCACCTCGAAACGCATAGACGAAGCCGCCGACATCTGGTCGTTCGTCTTACAAAACACAAACACTAAATTTGTTCGTTGACGGTATGAACAACAGCATTCTGCAAAAAATCGGGAGCGAACATGGACGGTACGGAGCAACGGCCAAATCGCGGGATTCGCGGCTTGCAACACTGTTGCAACGACCAAATCACGGGATTCACGACTTGCAACACTGTTGCAACGACCAAATCGCGGGATTCACGACTTGCAACATTGTTGCAACGACCAAATAATGAGATTCACCGCTTGCGGAGCGTCTGCAACGACACACATTAATTTATTTACGTATGAAAGTTTACAAATTCGGAGGCGCGTCGGTCCGTTCGGCCGAGGGCGTCAAAAACCTTAAGTACATTGTCGAGGATGAGCGCGGAGGGCTGTTCATCATAGTGTCGGCGATGGGCAAGACCAC
>JAITWC010000093.1 GCA_031285485.1 Alistipes sp. | reverse complement strand
CCGTCGTTGGGCGACGACGGGGGTTCCAAGACCTTTTTTGTCCCGTCGTGGGGCAACGACGGAGGTTCCAAGGCCTTTTTTGTCCCGTCGTGGGGCAACGACGGAGGTTCCAAGGCCTTTTTTGTCCCGTCGTGGGACGACGACGGAGGTTCCAATACCTTTTTTGCCCCGTCGTGGGGCAACGACGGGGTTTTCAAGCCCTTTTTTGTCCCGTCGTGGGACGACGACGGGATTTTCAAGACCTTTTTTGCTCCGTCGTGGGGCGACGACGGGGTTTTCAAGCCCTTTTTTGCTCCGTTGCCCGGAGCGACGCGGCGAACACGGGTAATTTTACCTTTAAAAACATAAACCAACTATGAAAAAACTGTTTTTGGTGGCATGCGCGGCGACGATCGCGGCGGCATGCGGAGGACAGGTCGGCGAGAAGTACAAAGAGATCGAGGGGCTGTCGTCGCCCGGGGGCCGGGAGATCAGGCTGTCGGAGGTGGTGGAGGGCAACAGCTACACGCTGCTCGATTTCTGGGCGTCGTGGTGCCGGCCCTGCCTGGTCGAACTGCCCCACATGCGGGCCGCCTACGAGCGGTTCCACGACCGGGGGTTCGAGATCTACGGCGTGTCGTACGACGAGGACGGCGCGGCGTGGCGCGCGATGATCGAGGCCGAGCGCATGAACTGGGTACACGTCAGCGCCCTGCGGGGCTGGAACTGCCCGACGCAGCCGCTTTACGGCGTCGACGCCATTCCGCGCAACTGCCTGATAGACCGCCACGGGAACATAGTCGCCAAAAACCTCCGCGGAGAGGCGCTCGCTCAAAAACTGGGTGAACTCATGGAGTAGCGCGCGGGGCCGGGAGCCCGACCCGTCCGGCGCGTTTACTTTCCGCCGAAACTGAAACCGACCGGAATAAAGACCGGCGAGGCGACCGTCTGTCCGGCAACGTTGAACGACGGGCGGATGTTGAGCGTCACGCGCGACGGCTCGTCGGTGCCCACCGAGGCGAGCCCGCTCATCGCCACCAGGTTGCGCACCACTCCCATCACCGCGTCGCGGCTCTCGCCCCGCAGCAGCGCCGCCACGTCGAAGGTCATCGGGATCGGCAGCGAGCCGGTGGCGCCGGGAGCGACGGACAGATGCCGCGCCACCGCGCCCGACGTGAAGTCCACCCCGTCGATGGCCAGCACATACTCCATGCCGCCCAGTATCGCCTCGGACGAGCCGGGGTTCTGCACGTCGAGGTTCACCGTGCAGGCCACCGGCAGGCTCCCGGTCGAGCCCCCGGCCAGCAGACCCAGGATGCGCGGCGTGTCGAGGGGCGACAGGCCGCGCGAGATGTCGATCCCCGCCACCGAAACTTCTGTCAGCGAGCGGAAATCGTACTTGCAGTTGGTCATGTTGTAGGTGCCCGCCACCTGCCTGAGCACGTCGCAGGAGGTTACGGTCGACACCGCTACGCACACCGCGCCCGCCGCGAACAGCGTCGCGACGGCGGCAAATATCCGGGGGAGACGTTTCATATTCTTATTCCGCAACGATCAGATAATAGTTCTTCTTGCCCTTCTGCACGAGCAGGTATTTCCCGGCAATGAGGTCGCTTTCGGCGATGGTTTGCGCGGCGTCGGTCACCTTCTCCCTGTTGAGGCCCACCCCTCCGCCCGCGATCAGCTTCCGCAGCTCGCCCTTCGACGGGAAGACGGGGACCTTTTCGACCATCGCGTCGACGAATGGTGTGCCGGTCAACTCTCCGGCGGGCAGCCTGTATGTCGGCACGCCGTCGAGCGCGGCCAGCAGCGTCGCCTCGTCCAACCGGCGCAGGGTGTCGGCCGTGGCCCCGCCGAACAGTATCTGCGACGCCTCGACCGCCTTGTCGTACTCCCCGCGCGAGTGGATCATCACCGTCACCTCCTCGGCCAGACGACGTTGCAGCGGGCGCAGGTGGGGCGCGGCGGTCTGCTCGGCCATGAGTGCGTCGATCTCGTCGCGGTCGAGCATGGTGAATATCCTGATGTAGCTCGCGGCGTCCTCGTCGCTGGTGTTGAGCCAGAACTGGTAGAACCGGTAGGGCGAGGTGTAGGCCGCGTCGAGCCAGATGTTGCCCTGCTCGGTCTTGCCGAACTTCGTGCCGTCGGCCTTTTTGATCAGCGGGCAGGTGAGTCCGTAAGCCTCGCCCCTCTCGCCGCCCGACTTGCGGCGGATCAGTTCGATGCCGGTGGTGATGTTGCCCCACTGGTCGCTGCCGCCCAGTTGCATGCGGCATCCCATCGTGTCGAACAGGTGCAGGAAGTCGTAACCCTGCACCAGCTGGTAGGTGAACTCGGTGAACGACATGCCCTCGCCCCCGGCGTCGAAACGTTTCTTAACGCTGTCCTTCGCCATCATGTAATTTACGGTGAGCAGCTTGCCCGTGTCGCGAATGAAGTCGAGGAAAGTTATTCCGCGCATCCAGTCGTAGTTGTTGACGAGCAGGGCGGAGTTGGGTTCGGTGCTGTCGAAGTCCAACAGCCGCGAGAGTTGCGCCTTGATCGCCTCCTGATTATGTCGCAGGGCGGATTCGTCCAACAAATTTCGTTCGAGCGACTTTCCGCTCGGGTCGCCTATCATGCCGGTTGCGCCGCCAACCAGCGCGATCGGACGGTGGCCGCAGCGCTGAAAATGTTTGAGTATCATTACACTCACCAAGTGGCCAATGTGCAGCGAGTCGGCCGTGGGGTCGATGCCCACGTAAGCCGTGCCCATGCCTTTGGCGAGATATTCTTCGGTGCCGGGCGTCAGGTCGTGTATCATGCCCCGCCAGCGCAGTTCTTCTACAAAGTTCATCGTTAGAGTGTTTCGTGTTAAGATTTAAGTGTGCAAAGATAGGAAAAGCCCTCGTAAAAACGGCAAAACGGGGCGTAAATGAGTTAAGTGTTTGGATGACAGGTGTGATTCGCGGTGTTGTTCTGCATTCTTCTCCGGATCGAAAAGCCTCGAAATGGAAGAATAACGAAAGGTTGGGAAGAAGTTCCGCTACTTAATCCTGCACCTAAACTGCGAAAGCGGACAAAGCGGCGTAATTCGCTGATACGACGGTGAAAACACCCTGAAAATAAACAAAAAAGCCCACCGAACTGGCAGGCTAATAGTTTGATTTCAATTCCGTGGGTGCTACTGGATTCGAACCAGTGACCCCTACCCTGTCAAGGTAATGCTCTGAACCAACTGAGCTAAGCACCCGATGCGGTGCCGCATGTGCGGCGGCCGTAACGTAAAGAGAGTGCAAAAGTAGTCAATATTTTGAGAAACGCAAGGGTGCTTCCCGAAAAAAATCGCCGGCGGCGTTACACGCTCACTCCGCGTCGAGCCCCCCCCCTCTCGTGCGCTCGACGGTCACGACGAACGCTCCTTCGGGCGATTTTTCAGTGTACGCGGTCGCTTTCGTGGCGCAAATACACAAATCATTCATCTCAGCGCACTCGCAGTTCCATGTTTTTATCGTAGCATGGAATTGAGCGGTCGCCTATTTCCATGCTACCAAGATATCATGGAAGCGAATGGTCGTCCATTTCCATGCTACTTAATTAGCATGGAAGCGAGAGGTCGTTCAGTTCCATGCTACTCAACGAGAATGGAACCGAACGACCTCGCAGTTCCATTCTCCGGCAACACCGGCAACAAAAAACCCCGAAAAGGGCCAAAATCGGGTTCCTTTTCGGGGTTCTCCTGTGAAAATCCCTGTGTTGTTACATCGGTTTGCCGTGCGGATAAAGGGACTCGAACCCCCACGCCTTTCGGCACCAGATCCTAAGTCTGACGTGGCTACCAATTACACCATATCCGCAGTGTCGTTGCGTCGGGTCGTGACGACCGGCTGCAAAGGTAATCATTTATTTCTCGAAAACCAACCTTTCGCCCGCCGCTTCGGAGGCGACGCGGGTGCCGTCCCATGCGACGCGGCCTCCCACGATGGTGGTGGCGACCCGCGCGCCGAGCCTCTCGCCTTCCCACGGCGACCAGCCGCACTTCGACAGGACAGGTGCGTCGGTCGACGGAGTGGTCGCGGCGGTCGGATCGACTATCGCGATGTCGGCCCGGCAACCCTCGCGCAGGAACCCGCGCCCGGCCATGCCGAACCTTGCGGCCGGTGCGTGGCACATTTTTTCGACGACCGTTTCGAGCGACACGACGCCCTCCGCGGCGAGCGTGAACATCACCGGCAGAGAGAACTGCACCGACGGAATACCCGACGGCGCATCCCAGTATCCGCGCGCCTTTTCGTCGGCGGTGTGGGGCGCGTGGTCGGTGGCCACGATGTCGATCCTGTCCCGCCACTCCCCCGCTCCGGCCACGGCCTCGCGCAGTGCCTGCCGGTCGGCGGCCGATTTGACGGCGGGGTTGCACTTCAGCCGGTTGCCGAGCCGCGCGTAATCGTCATCCGAGAACCACAGATGGGGCACACACGCCTCGGCGGTGATGAGCTTGGCGGCCGCCCTGCCCGCTCCGAACAGCCCGAGTTCGCGCGCCGTGGTGAGGTGGCAAACATGCAGCTGCGAGCCGTAACGGTCGGCCAGTTCCACCGCCCGCGCCGTGGAGACATAGCACGCCTCGGCGGAGCGGACCAGCGGATGGATCGCCGCCGTGGCCCGGTCGCCCGACTGTCGGCGATACGTGTCGGTGTTGGCGCGAACCATCGCCTCGTCCTCGCAGTGCGCCGCGATCACCCCCCCGAACTCGGCGAAGAGCGCGGCCAGCGACCGTCCGTCGTCGACGAGCATGCCGCCGGTCGACGAGCCCATGAAAAGTTTCACCAACCGCCCACCGTCGGCCCAGAACCGTTTGATCTCGGGAAGGTTGTCGGCGGTCGCGCCCAGAAAGAACGAGTAATTTGTGTGCATCCGCCCGGCGGCAAGGTCGAATTTTCGCTCAAGCAGGTCACGGCCCACTGCGGGCAGCACGGTGTTGGGCATCTCCAGTACGCTCGTGACCCCGCCGGCTACCGCCGCGGCCGATTCCGACGCCATATCGCCTTTGGCCGTCAGGCCCGGTTCGCGAAAATGGACGTGCGGGTCTATCACTCCCGGCATCACGATCCGTCCGGTGGCGTCTACGCGGGTGCCGCTGAAACGTTCGGCGAAAGGGTACTCGCCCTCTCCCACCCCGGCTATATCTCCACCACGAACGAGCACCCAGCCGGGGAACCGTCGACCCTCGTTCACGATAGTTCCGCCCGATATCAGCAATGCACTCATCGTGACCTCCCCTCTATTTTCCGGAAACGCAGCCCGAGCACTCCCCAGAGCGCCTCGCCGAAGATCCCGCTCGACATTTTGGATGTGCCCGCCGTGCGGTCGACGAACACTATCGACACCTCGCGCACGCGGAACCCGAGCCGCCACGCGCTGTATTTCATCTCGATCTGGAACCCGTAGCCTTTCATCCTGACGGTATCGAGGTCGATGGTTTCGAGCACCCGCCGCGAGTAACACACGAACCCGGCGGTGGCGTCTTTCACAGGCATTCCGGTCACGACGCGCACATAGCGCGACGCGCACCACGAGATGAGCAGCCTGGGCAGCGGCCAGTTCACCACGTTCACTCCCGACGCATAGCGCGATCCGATCACCACATCGGCGCCTGGCCCGTCGTCACCTCCATTCCCGCCGATCGCGGTGCGATAGAGCCTCACCAGATCGTCGGGGTTATGCGAAAAGTCGGCATCCATCTCGAACACCCAGTCGTAGTCGCGTTCCAGCGCCCACCGGAACCCCGCGATGTAGGCCGACCCGAGCCCGAGTTTCCCGGAGCGTTCGAGCAGATGCAGCCGCCCGGCGTGCGCACCCCGCAATCCGCGAACGATCTCCGCCGTGCCGTCGGGCGACCCGTCGTCTACGACGAGAATGTCGAACTCCCCGGGCAGCGAGAAGACCCGCCCGATCATCGGTGCGATGTTCTCGCACTCGTTGTATGTGGGTATGATAACTAATTTGCGCATCGCCGCGGTGTGTCGATTAACCACGCAAAGATAGAATAAATCGCTACCTTTGGCGCGTCAAAATCGAAAATAATGCCACTCACGATATCATTGCAACTCTCGCCCAAGCAGGCGGCCGATCCCAAAACATACATCCCCATCGCGGCACGCCGGGCCGGGGTTGCCGACACCCGGGTGGCCCTTGCGCGGGTAGTGAAGCGTTCGGTGGATGCACGCCGCTCGCCTAAGATAAACCTTACGGTCGAACTTTATATAGACAGCGAACCGCAGCCCGCTCCGTTGCACTTCGACTACCCCGACGTCGGCGCGAAAACCCCCGTGGTGATAATCGGCAGCGGCCCGGCGGGATTGTTCGCGGCGCTGAGGCTCATCGAACTCGGCTATAAACCCATTGTGCTTGAGCGGGGGAAAGAGGTGGTGGAGCGCGGAAAGGACATTGCCCGCATCAACCGCAACCAGGGCGTCGATCCCGACTCGAACTACGCTTTCGGCGAGGGCGGCGCAGGCGCATTCTCCGACGGCAAGCTGTTTACCCGCTCCAGGAAACGCGGCGACTACAATCGCGCGCTCCAGACGCTCGTGTGGCACGGCGCCTCGCCCGAGATACTTTACGAGGCGCATCCGCATATCGGCACCGACCGACTGCCGCGGATCATGACCGCCATTCGCGAGACGATCCTGCGCAGTGGCGGGAGCGTGGTTTTCGGAGCCCGCGTCACCGACATCGAGATTCGTGACGAACGTGCCGCCGGAGTGTGGTGCGGCGACACTCTGGTCGAAGGCGCGGCGGTGGTGCTGGCTGCCGGCCATTCCGCGCGCGACATTTACGAAATGCTGCATCGTCGCGGAGTGGCGCTCGAAGCTAAACCATTCGCCGTGGGAGTGCGCGTCGAACATCCCCAGGCGCTCATCGACTCCATTCAGTACCACACTCCCGACGGGCGCGGCGAATACCTCCCGGCGGCGGCTTACCAGCTTGTCAGTCAGGAAGGCGGCCGCGGTGTGTACTCGTTCTGCATGTGTCCCGGCGGATTCATCGTTCCGGCGATGACGAGTGGCGACGAGTCGGTGGTGAACGGCATGTCGCCCTCGCTGCGCAACTCGCCTTACGCCAACTCGGGCATAGTGACCGAGGTGCGCCTCGACGATTTCGCCCGTCTCGCCGCCGACCACGGCCCCCTTGCCGGTCTTGAGTTTCAGCGCCGACTCGAACTCGCCGCCCGCGAACACGTCGCGGAGTCGGGCGTGCAGGCTCCGGCGCAGAGAGTGGCCGACTTCGTGAGCGCCCGCCCGTCGCCCACCCTCCCGAAAACATCCTACATCCCCGGACTCACCCCATCGCGGGTGGACGAGTGGCTCCCGCCGTTCGTGTCGCGCGCGTTGCGGGCGGGCATCTCGACCTTCGGCCGCCGGATGCGCGGTTTCGTGACAAATGAGGCGGTTGTCTTGGGCGTCGAATCGCGTACCTCGACTCCCGTGCGCATACCTCGCGACCCGGACACCCTCGCCCACCCCGCCATTGCCAACCTCTACCCCGCCGGTGAGGGAGCGGGCTACGCGGGCGGAATAATCTCGGCTGCACTCGACGGCGAGCGCATCGCCTCGGCCATCGCGACCACCAGGCCGTAAACCCGTGAACTAAATCAGGTACGCGAATTAATTGAAACCGCCCGAGGGAAGGTTTCCCCACTTGGGGAAAGGGCAAAACAGATTGCAGGGACGTTTCCCGGCTTCGGGAAGCGGCAAAACAAAGTGCAGGGACGTTTCCCGGCTTCGGGAAGCGGCAAAACAGTTTGTTTGACGGTTTCCCCGGTTGGGGAAAGTCCCGAAACGTTCTCCGCGCGGAGGTCTGAACTCTTGATTCGCATTAACATAAATAATTTTATCGAAAATAACTAAAGGGATAGTTGCATAACTAAAATAATAGTTATATGTTTGCAGTAACATAATGGAACTTCGACAACCTGAAAGAAGATAAATCATGGACACGACAGCAAAAAAACGCCCTCAGGAGTTGACGCGGGCCGAATTGGAGATCATGCAGATCCTGTGGAACAAGCAACGGGCGTTCGTGGGCGACATTATCGAAGAGATGCCCCACCCCCGGCCGGCCTACAACACCGTGTCGACCATCGTGCGCATCCTCGATAAGAAAGGCTTCGTGGGCCACACCGCTCACGGCCGCACCCACGAGTACCACCCGCTCGTGGGGCGTGAGGAGTACACCGATCAATACATGACGGGGGTGCTGAGCAACTTTTTCGGCGGCTCGCTCGTGCAGATGGTGTCGTTCCTCAGCCGCCGCGAGAACGTCTCGCTGAGGGAGGCCAACAGCATAATCGGTATTCTTGAGGAACTTAAACTCGAAGCTCTTAAAAAAGATATGCAATGAGTGCGATTCTGACATACGCGATGCAGACGGTGGCGTGCGGTGCGCTGTTCGTGATGTTCTACCGGGTTGTGTTGCAGGGCCGCACGTCGTTTCGCACGGCGCGCCGCTATCTGTTAGCCTCGCCGGTTGTTGCGGCGGTTATCCCGGCGCTCGACATTCCCTTGTGGCGTGTCGCCCCGCTTGAGATACCTCTCGTTCCGACGACGTTCGACGCTGAAGCCCTCCCGGTTTCCGACACTGTGGCCGCCGATCCCGTCGACCTTGTGGCGGTCGTGCTGTGGGCGCTCTGGGGAGTGGGCCTGGCGGTGTTGGCGTTCGCGATGGTGCGCCAGATGGTGAATATCGCCTCGATCCGCCGGCGCGCCGAAATACACCCCGCCGACGGTTTCAGTGTGGCCGTTTCGGGCGAGGTGGGCTCGCCGTTCTCGTTCCTTGGCACTGTGTTCATTGGTCGAGACGTGCCCGCGGGTGAGGTGAGCCAAATCGTGACGCACGAGGCAAGCCACATTCGCCACCGCCACTGCGCCGAGAAGCTCGCGATGGAGGTGGCGAAGAACCTTCAGTGGTTCAATCCATTTGCATGGTGGGCGGCACGCCTGCTGGGCGAGGTACACGAGTTCGAAGCCGACAGGGATGTGCTCGACGGAGGATCCACCGTCGAGGAGTACCTTCCGATTATATTGCGCCAAACCTTCGGATATATTCCGGAACTGTCCGTGGGGCTGGGCGATTCACTCACCAAAAAACGATTCTTAATGATGAAAAACAAGATGAAACCAGCCAGAAACAGTTGGCTGCGGGTGGCGGGAGTGCTGCCCCTGGCCACGGGTGCGATGTTGCTCTTCTCGTTCACGAGCCACCAGCCCGAGATTATTTACACCGAGACCGAGGTTCCGGCCACCGTCGAGGCGATCGCCTCGGCAGCCGAGGTTACCGTACAGTCGCCCGAAGAACCCAAACCTCTGATCATTCTCGACGGGAAGGAAATCACAGGTGGGCAGATGAGTGCAATCGACCCGAACACGATCGAGCGGGTTGAGGTGCTGAAAGACGATTCGGCAGTCGAGAAATACGGAGAAAAGGCTGCGAAAGGTGTGATCGTCATCACGTCCAAATTGGCAGCCGAACCGAGCGGAACCACCCTTGGCGAGAATGAAATCGTGGTGGTCGGGTACGGCACGCAAAGGAGAGCTAACGGGACGACTGCGACTCCGTTGGTGTTTGTCGATGGCAGGGAGGTCACAAACGATCAGTTCAGGGAGATCGACCCTGACACGATCGAAAGTATCAGCGTGCTGAAAGATGCGTCGGCGACGAGTCAGTATGGTGACGGTGCCAAAGACGGTGTGATTATCGTCACGATGAAGAGGAACAACGCCGCTCCGACTGCTGCCCCTACGGAAGTGATCGACGAACTAAAACAGAGGCTCCGCGCGGCCAGCGTGACGAGCGTGACCTACACAATAGCCGACGGCGAAACAGTAACCATGGAGATCGAGTAGTCACCGGCCCGATAGAAGATTCGATGATCGGTCCCCGTAGTAGTTTACGCGGGGCCGGTTTTTTTGCGCGCCTGCCAGAGTTTGAACAGCGTCCAAGCGGCCATTACCGCCACAAAACCGATCAGGAAAATGACAAGCAGCCGCCACTGCCGAGTGGTGACGCCTATGACGGTGAACACGGTGATGTGGATCGCCGCAATTACCCAGAACGATCCCTTCAGAATCTTTTCACCCGTGCTTGTGCCTGTGGGTTTGGGCTTAGTTGCCATTTTATGAAAGTTTTGCGATCCGTTCGGTCATCTCCGCGGCGAGCGACTTGGCCGCGTCGCTGTCGGACGCCTCGCAGTATAGGCGGATGATCGGCTCGGTGTTGGAGCGGCGCAGATGCACCCACCGGCGGTCGGCGAAGTCTATCTTCACGCCGTCCATGTCGGTCACGCGCTCCACTCCCGCCGCGCCGGTGTAAGCAGTCTTCACGGCGTCGAGAATTACGTCGACGTCGGTGGAGGGGGTCAGTTCGACCTTGTTCTTGGAGATATGGTAGTCGGGATAGCTTGCTCGCAGTTGGGTCATAGTGAGGCCCGTGCGCGCAAGATGGGTCAGCACCAGCGCCACACCCACGAGCGCGTCGCGACCGTAGTGCAGCGCGGGATATATGACACCTCCGTTGCCTTCTCCGCCGATTACCGCGCCCGTCTCCTTCATTTTTGCCACGACGTTCACCTCACCCACCGCCGCCGCTTCGTACCGTCCGCCGTGACGTTCGGTAACATCACGCAGAGCCCGCGAAGAGGAGAGATTCGATACGGTGTTGCCACCGCCCATGCTGCCCAAAACGTAATCCGCAACGGCCACCAGCGTATACTCCTCGTCGAACATCGCCCCGTTCTCGCACACCAACGCGAGGCGGTCGACGTCGGGATCGACCACGACACCCATATCGGCTCGCGCGCGCACCACCGTGGCAGCGATCTCGGTAAGGTTCTCTGGCAGCGGCTCGGGGTTGTGGGCAAATTCGCCGGTGGGTTCGCAGTTGAGCCGTACCACTTCGCAGCCCAGCGCCTCCAACAGCGCAGGAATCGCAACGCCGCCCACCGAGTTAACGGCATCTACCACCACACGGAAGCGGCGTGCACGCACGGCGGCGGCATCAACCAACGGCAGGGCCAACACAGCCGCGATGTGGGTCTCCGTGAAATCTACCCTCTCCACCACGCGGCCAAGGTCGTCAATCCCTGCGTAGTCAAACTCCCCGGCGTCGGCGGACCGGAGTATCTCCGCCCCCGCCCCGGCGCTAAGGAACTCCCCTCGCCCGTCCAACAGTTTGAGTGCGTTCCACTGCCGCGGGTTATGGCTGGCGGTGACGATGATCCCCCCGTGCGCGCCGTAATGCACTACGGCCATCTCGACCCCCGGCGTGGTACACAGCCCCGTGTCGACGACATCCACACCGCAACCGATGAGTGTGCCCACCATCAGCGAGTGAACCATCTCGCCCGACAGACGCGCGTCGCGCCCCACAACTATTTTGATGCGGCCCACCACTCCGCCCGCTTTCCGGCGCGCGCCTCCCGCACTTCGACGGATGTAGGCAGTGTAGGCCGAAACGAATCGAACGACATCGGGGGGAGTGAGGTTCACTCCCTCACTCCCCCCGATGGTTCCCCTGATTCCGGAGATGGATTTTATCAGTGTCATAAGCTATCCCAGATAGGATTTGAGCCACTTGCTTTTGGAACTGTGGCGGAGGCGGCGGATGGCTTTCTCCTTGATCTGACGCACCCTTTCGCGCGTTAGGCCGAACTTGTCACCAATCTCTTCGAGCGTCATTTCCGGGCAGCCTATGCCGAAAAAGTACTTAACGATGTCTTTCTCGCGTTCGGTGAGCGTTGCCAAAGTCCGGTCGATCTCGGTGCCGAGCGATTCGTTGATCAGGCTTCGGTCGGCATTGGGCGAGTCGGCGTTCACCAACACGTCCAAAAGATTGTTGTCCTCGCCGTCGGCAAACGGTGCGTCCACCGACACGTGGCGACCGGCCACCCTCATAGTGTCCGTCACCTTCTCGCGCGGAATATCCAAAACAGCGGCCAACTCCTCTGGCGAGGGTGTGCGTTCGTTCTCCTGTTCGAACTTGGCAAAAGCCTTGTTGATCTTGTTCAACGAGCCAACCTGATTCAGCGGCAGGCGCACGATGCGCGATTGCTCGGCCAAAGCCTGCAAAATGGACTGCCTTATCCACCACACGGCGTAGGATATGAACTTGAAACCGCGCGTCTCGTCGAATTTCTCGGCCGCCTTGATCAGCCCCAGGTTGCCCTCGTTGATAAGGTCGGGCAGGCTGAGCCCCTGGTTCTGGTATTGTTTGGCGACAGACACGACGAAACGAAGGTTGGCCTTGGTGAGTTTTTCCAACGCCCATTGGTCGCCCTTTTTGATACGTTGTGCGAGTTCGACCTCTTCCTCGACGGTTATCAGGTCTTCCTTACCAATCTCCTGCAAGTACTTGTCGAGCGACGCACTCTCGCGGTTGGTAATGGATTTTGTGATCTTCAGTTGTCTCATTTACTTAAACGTCTGCGTTTTTTTTACTCCACAAGCGAATAGGTCATCGCCCGGCCGTTCGGATAGACACCCTCTATGGTGGTTATTTTCTCCGTGATCCGGTACAGGTCGTTGACCGACTTGATGCTTTTTTCGTTGATGTGGGTTATAATATATTCTCTGCGAACTCCGGCTCTTGCGAGAATCCCCCCCTGGGTCACCGACATCACCCGAATCCCGCCGTCTATGCCCAGTTCTCTCTTCTGCTTTGCCGTCAGGTTTATTTCCCTGGACTCACCCCCCAATTCCCTGATGGCATCGAAGGCGTTGGCTGCGAGAAGTTCGCTCTTTCCGGCTTTATTACGCAGGGTGACATCAAATTGTTTCACCTTGCCCTCTCTTTTTGCGGAAATATTCACCCTGTCGCCCGGACGCTTCAGCCCGATGATCTGGGAGACGGTCGCGCCGTCGGCTATCGTCACCCCGTCGATCTCGGTGATCACGTCGCCCGGTCTGATCCCGGCCACCGCCGCCGCACCGCCGTCGAGCACTTCGCGGACGTAGATGCCACCCGGCTCGGTGATGCCGGTGTCTTCGCCCTCACGCTCGACGAAAGCGTCGTCGATAAGCGTGTAGGTGATCCCGATCAGGCCCCTCTGCACCACGCCGAATTCCTTGAGGTCGGCCACGACCTTGCGCACGATAGTCTCGGGCACGGCGAACGAGTAACCGACGTAACTTCCCGTGCGGGAGTACAGCAGCGTGTTTATGCCCACGAGTTCGCCCGCAGTGTTGACCAGCGCGCCGCCCGAGTTGCCGGGATTGACCGCCGCGTCGGTCTGGATGAACGACTCGATGCCGGAGTTCGCGCCCGCTCCGCTCTGGATCGCTCCCAACGAACGCCCCTTGGCGCTGACGATGCCCGCCGTGACGGTCGAGTGGAGGTCGTAGGGGTTGCCTATCGCGAGAACCCACTCGCCAAGACGCAGCGCGTCGCTGTTGCCGAACGGGATCGAGGGCAGGTCGGTGGCATCTATTTTGATAAGTGCTATCTCGGTGTCGGCGTCGGTACCTATAAGGCGCGCCTGGTGGGTCTTGCCGTCGGGCATTTTCACGGTCAGGCGGTCGGCGCCGTCAACCACGTGGTGGTTGGTGACTATGTAGCCGTCGGAGCTGAGGATCACCCCCGAGCCGCCCGACTGCTGTTCGCGAAATCTCGGCTGACTGTCGTTCGGGTCGTCGCCCCGACGCGGATCCTGACCGTACCCTTCGTATCCTTCGGGAATGCCGAAGAAGTCGAAGAACGGGTTGCCCGAGCCGCCGCCGCGGTAGCTGCGCTGGGGGATCTCCTGTGTATTGATGACGCCCACGACGGCCTTGACGGCGTTTTCGGCGGCGTAGGTGAGGTCGGGATAATTTTGCGGGGTGTAGGATGTGAAATGCGCGCCCGCACCGGCGAGATCGCCGTTCCGCGCAAGCGTCGCGCCGCCCACCGACGCCGTGTTGCCGTGATTCCGACTCGTTTCGGTGACTATCCACGCGGTGGCACCACCGGCAGCGACCGCGGCCACGATGACAGCGATCGCCATAAAAAATTTGTTCTTCATACTCTGATTTGACTTTTTAATTGTTAAAAAAAGCGTCTTAAAATCGCACCATAGGCATACACAAAGCTAAAAATCTTTCTTTAGATAAACGGGGGCGCCGGTAGATTTATTTTTTTGTATGGCAAAATATTTCTACCTTTGCCCCCGATATTCCGAAATGTGGAAAGATTTGGCTGCTTGCAACCACAATAAAAAAGTGCTAAAACGCATACCTTTTATTATCTACACCCGGCCAATCCTTCCCGTTTTTAGTTATTAATCCGGCTGCCGTCCCCGATGAATGTGGGGATAGCGTCATTAAAGAATTAACTGACAATGGGATTTTTATTTACATCGGAGTCGGTGTCCGAGGGGCACCCCGACAAAGTTTCAGACCAGATTTCCGACGCCATTCTCGACGAATTCCTGCGCCGCGACCCGTGCGCCAAAGTAGCCTGTGAGACGCTCTGCACCACGGGCCTCGTGGTGGTGGCGGGCGAGGTGCGCAGCGATGCCTACGTCGACGTGCAGGAGACCGCCCGCCGCGTCGTCAACCGCATCGGCTACACCCGTCCGGGCTACCGTTTCGACGGCGACTCGTGCGGAGTGCTGAGCGCAATCCACGAACAGAGCCCCGACATCAACCGGGGTGTGGTGCGCGCCACCGCCGACGAGCAGGGAGCGGGCGACCAGGGCATCATGTTCGGTTACGCCACCGACGAGACGCGCGAGTTCATGCCCGCCACCGCCATCCTCGCCCACGTCATACTGAAGGAGTTGGCCGTGATCCGCCGCGAGGCAGAGTCCGACGCGCCCGGCGCCGCGATGACCTACCTGCGGCCCGACGCCAAGAGCCAGGTGACGATCGAATACAGCGACGACAGGCGCCCGCTCAGGGTCCACACCATCGTGGTCTCCACCCAGCACGACGACGACGTGACGGTGGGGCAGATCCGCGCCGACGTGCAGGCCGTGCTGCTGCCCCGCGTGAAGGCGCGCCTCGAAAGAGCGGGCGACAAGCTGGCCGAACTGATCCCCGCCGCGGACGGCGACTGCACCCTGCACGTCAACCCCACCGGCAAGTTCGTGATCGGCGGTCCGCACGGCGACACGGGCCTGACGGGGCGCAAGATCATAGTCGACACCTACGGCGGCCGCGGGGCGCACGGCGGCGGGGCATTCTCGGGCAAGGACGCCTCCAAGGTCGACCGCTCGGCCGCTTACATGGCGCGCTGGGTAGCCAAGAACATGGTGGCGGCGGGGGTCGCGGGCGAGATGCTCGTGCAGATCTCCTACGCCATCGGCATCGCCCGCCCGCTGAGCGTGTACGTCGACACCTACGGCACCTCGCGCGTGGCGGGGGACGGCGTGACGGACGGCGAGATCGCCCGGCGCATCGGGGAGATGTTCGACCTGCGCCCCGCCGCCATCGTCGAAAGGTTCGGGCTCAAGAACCCCATCTTCGAGGCCACCGCCTCCTACGGCCACTTCGGCAACCGGCCCTACACCCGCGAGGTGAAGGTTTTCGAGGCGGGGCGCGAAACCACCCGCGAGGTGGAGTTCTTCGGCTGGGAAAG
>JAITWC010000013.1 GCA_031285485.1 Alistipes sp. | reverse complement strand
TCGTGACTATCTGGAACCCCACTATCGGGAATACCATCATCACTAACCGCATCGCCTCGGCCGAGATCGCCACCAGATCGCCGGCCAGCGGATCGGAGCGCTTGACGAACAGCCGCGCGATCCACTCGGGAAATATCTCCCCCGCCAGGAACGCCTCCGTCATCACCCCAACGGCGCAGAAAATCGTCATCCGCAGCGCCTTCACCACCCGGTCGAACTGCCGCGCCCCGTAGTTGAACCCCACGATCGGCTGCATCCCCTGGTTGAACCCCGCGCAGATCATGACGAACAGCATCACCACACGGTTCATCACTCCGTAGCCGCCCGAGTAGAGGTCGCCGCCGTTAGCCGCCAGCGCCCGGTTGACGAACACCACAACGATGCTGGCGCTGAAGTTCACAAGGAACGGCGCCACGCCGATCGAGATGATCTTCCCCACCATCCGCCGCCGCAGCCCGAAAATTCCTTTCCGGAAGTGCAGAAAACTGCGGGGCGAGGCGAAATGGGCGATCGAGAAACCGAGCGCCACCGCCTGCGAAAGCACCGTCGCGAGGGCCGATCCGCGAACCCCCCACCTGAAAACGAACAGGAACAGCGCGTTGAAAGCACACGTCAGCACCACCGTCAGCAGCATCAGCGCCATCGCCCGCCGCGGATAGCCGCTCGCGCGCATCGTCTCGTTGAAACCCCAGAACAGGTGGCTCACCACGCATCCGGCAAAGATCACCTGCATGAATTCCCGCGCCGGAGGCAGCGTCTGCCTGCTCGCGCCGAACGCCCGCAGAATATCGTCGAGAAAGAGGAGCGAAAGCGCGGTGAGCGCCCCGCCGATCACGAGGTTCAGCACCACCTGATTGCCGAGGATATGGAAAGTGCGCTCGCGTTTCCCCTCGCCCAGGTTGATCGACACCGTGGCGGCGGCCCCGATCCCCACCATCGACCCGAACGCCGCCAGGATGTTCATCAGCGGCATGGCGATGGCAAGCCCGGCCAGCGCCATCGCCCCGCCGCCCTCGGCGTGGCCGATAAATACGCTGTCTATTATGTTGTAGAGCGACATCGACGCCATCGCGATGATCGCCGGCACGGCATACCTGAGCAGCAGCCGCCCGATCCGCTCCGTTCCTAAATCCTGAGGTGTTCCCGCCATCCGTGAGTTGGTTTTGTGAGGTGCAAAGGTAGGTATTACTTCGCACAAAAGCGCCGCCGCCCGGTTACGGGCCGCAAATTATGGGCCGTTGCCCGTTGCCACTTGTGTGGCAGGAGGCAAACCGTCCGTTTTCGCTGTTGCCACCTTGGTGGCAAGTACAATTCCGGTCGATTTCGCGGTTGCCACCTTGGTGGCAACTATAATTCCGGTCGATTTCGCGGTTGCCACCTTGGTGGCAAGTGCAATTTCGGGTGATTTCGCTGTTGCCACCTTGGTGGCAAGTGCAATTCCGGTCGTTTTCGCGGTTGCCACCTTGGTGGCAAGTACAATTCCGGTCGTTTTCGTGGTTGCCACCTTGGTGGCAAGAGGTAAATCGCCCGTTTTCGCCGTTGCCACTCCTGTGGCAACTACCGTCGGAGCCTTCGGGGTGGTCGCCACCCGTGTGGCAGCGGCCAAGCGCGGCGCGGGGCCGTGTGAACGGCAGGCGGCGGCGCCCGCCACCGCCGTCGCCGCCGTCACAACAGATCGTCGAGGCAGCCCGAAATGATCGCGCAGCTCTCGCGGACCTCGGCGGGCGTGACCACCAGCGGCGGCGAGATGCGGAACGCCGTGTCGCAGAACAGAAACCAGTCGCTCAGTACGCCGCGCTCGCGGAAAAGCTCCATCACGCGGAACATCTTCGCGCTGTCGCCCAACTCGACCGCCATCAGCAGCCCCGCGCGGCGAACCTCTTTTACCGCCGGGTGGCCGCACAGAAGCTCTTCGCAGAGTGCGCCCTTTGTCTCGGCGCTTGCCGACAGATCCTCCTTCAGGATCACCTCCAGCGCCGCCAGGCCCGCCGCGCAGCACACCGGATGGCCGCCGAAAGTGGTGATGTGCCCCAGCGACGGATCGTGCGACAGCCCGGACATAGTCTCGCGCGACGAAATGAACGCACCCAGCGGCATCCCGCCGCCGAACGCCTTGGCGACACACATTATGTCGGGCACGACGCCGTATTTCATGAACGCGAACAACGCTCCCGAGCGTCCCATGCCGGTCTGCACCTCGTCGAAGACGAGCAGCGTCCCCGTCTCGTCGCAACGCCGCCGTAACTCCTGCAAAAATCCGGGAGCCGGCAGCCGAACCCCCGCCTCGCCCTGCACCGGCTCGACCAGCACGCACGCCGTCTGCCGGGTTACGCGCTCCAGATCGTTGAAATCATTGAACGCAAGCCAGTCGACCCCGGGCAGCAGCGGTTCGAAAGGCGCGCGCCACTCATCCCCCTCCGGCGACGACATCACGCTCAGCGCCCCGTGCGTCGAGCCGTGATAGGCCCGGCGAAAAGCAAGTATCCCGCGCCGTCCCGTGGCGCGTTTGGCAAGTTTCAATGCCCCCTCGACCGCCTCCGCCCCCGAGTTCACAAAGTAAACCGACCGCAACTCCTCCGGCAGCAGCTCCGCCAGCCGCGCGGCGTACCTCACCTGCGGCGCCTCGACCATCTCGCCGTACACCATCGTGTGCATATACTCCGCCGCCTGCCGCCGCACCGCCTCCACGACCTCCGGCCGCCCGTGGCCCACGTTCGACACCGACACCCCCGAGATGAGATCGAAAAACCGCCGCCCCCCGGGATGACCGTCACAGGGCGGAGTCCACAGGTACACTCCCCCGGCCCGCGCCACCTCTATCATCAGCGGCGACGGCGAGGTCTGCCCCACATGTTCCAAAAACTGCTGCCTCAGTGTCCTCATTATTTTATTTACGGTATTTTTCGTCCTCTTCGAGCATCTTCAGGTAGCTGACGTAACGCTGCCCGGATATCCCGCCGCTCTCCACGGCGCGTACCACGGCGCATCCCGGCTCGTGGGTGTGCGTGCAGTTGTAGTATTGGCACCCGGCCGCCACGCGCATCATCTCGGGAAAGTAATGGTACAACTCCCCGCCGCCGATGTCCACCAACCCGAAACCCTTGATCCCCGGCGTATCTATGATGTTGCCGCCCCCCGCGAGAGCATACATCTGCGAAAAAGTGGTGGTGTGCGTCCCTTTGCCGTGGGCACGCGAAACCTCGCCCACGCGAATGTCGAGCCCCGGCGACACGGCCCCTATGAGGGTCGACTTTCCCACCCCCGAGTTGCCCGACACGAGCGTCGTTCGTCCGGCAAGGCAGCCGCGCAGTTCGTCTATCCCCAGCCCCGTGACGGCCGAGGTAAGCATCACCGGATAGCCCGCCGAGCGGTATACCGCCCCGAACTCCCGCACCGCCTCATCGTAACCCTCCGCAACGGCCATATCCATTTTATTGAGCACAATAGTCGCCGGAATGCGATAGGCCTCGCAAGTCACCAGAAACCGGTCGATAAACTCGGGCGCGGTGGCGGGCGAAAAGAGTGTGGCGACCACAACCGCACGGTCGACGTTTGCAGCGATTATGTGGGATTCGCGCGACAGGTTCGACGATCGGCGGATAATGTAGTTGTCCCTCGGCAGCACCACTTCGATCCAAACCTCTCCGCCCTCGGCAGTACACTCCACCCGATCACCCACCACAACGGGGTTGGTAGACCGCGAAGTCCCCAGCCTAAGCCGACCTCTGACGCGTGCCCGGGCCACCCCTCCGGCATCATCCCGCACATCGTACCAGCTTCCCGTCGACCGCGTTACAATGGCTGTGAACCGCCCGGTCATAACCTGCCGAACATATCTTTAATGAACGGAAAAATCACATCGCACACCCCGTCGACAGCCCGGTACACGACCGATCCCTGCCTCACACTTGCGGTGACGACCCGTCCCTCGGGGTCGAAAAAGTCGAGCACCATCATGAACAGCCCCACGAAAAGCGCCATCTTGAGGGCCGAGAACAGCACCCCTAACACATTGTCGAACACCCCGAGGCCCACGATGCGGAACAGTCCGCGGGTGATGCGGCCTATAAGCCACACCGCGAGGACGACCACCATCAGCACCACCACAAAACCGACGACCCACGCCGTGTTCTGTTCCAGTCCCATCCAACCGCCTATGTCGCCACCCCATCGCCACGCCATCACAACGCCGAGCCCGAGGGCCGCAAGACCCAAAATCTGAGTTATAACTCCCTGCCGCCACCCCTGCCAAACAGCCAGCACCAGCAACAAACCGATCACTATATCTATCCAATTCATATCGGCAAATATAGTGTAAAATTTGCGTTAGCGCTAACTGTTAAACGTTACGAAACCTCTCCGCACCACATCGAGGCAATTCTCCAATTCAGGTTTGGCAAGAACGACATCCCGGTCAGCGAAGTTGACCACAAATTCATTGTATATTACGAGTTCTATCTGCGATCCGAGCGCAACTGTTGCCATAATTCGGCTGTGAAGTACCTGAAAAACTTCGGAAAGATCGTCCGAATTCCACCTTGCCAACGATTACATGAATTATGAGTTGTTGAGCTTGGGAGCGCAAGGGCGTTTTTGGCCTCGGGCACGGAACTTCAGAGAAGTCCATTGAACACGGGCAGCGCGAAAAGAACGGCCCCGATGAGGAAGATCAGCGTCATGGCGAAACTAACGAGCAACTTACCGCCGAGGAAGATCGGCTGCACGACGGCAC
>JAITWC010000005.1 GCA_031285485.1 Alistipes sp. | reverse complement strand
CTGGTGATCAACGCGCTACGCGCCAAAATCGTCGCCCGGATGTTCGCTGTCGTTAAACGCAATGAATTTTATTCTCCTATTTACAACTAAAAAATTTGCAAAAATCATAAGAATATGAGTGGTTGCCGGAACTCCGGCGAGGGGCTTTTCGGGTGTCGCGGCTCTTGCATCGGTCGATGCAAGGGGCTTTCCGGTCGATTTGCCAGTTGCATCCGTCGATGCAAGCATATTTTCGGTCGATTTAATAGTTGCATCGGGTGATGCAAAAGGTTTTTCGGGCGATTTGGCGGTTGCATCCGTCGATGCAAGAGGCTTTCCGGGCGATTTGGCGGTTGCATCAAGTGATGCAAGAGGCTTTTCGGTCGATTTGCCCGTGTCCCAAAGTTGGGACGCGGCACCGCGCACCGCCGCGCACCCCTCGACGGGACGCGCGGCGGCTAAACCGGGGGGCGCGGTGGGGTATGCGGCGGCGGGGAGGGCTGTGACGACGGGAATCATGGCGCGAAGATACGAATTTTCCGCGAAACCGCACAGCCTACCTGTCGCGGGTGTAGGGAGCCGTCGAGAGCGGGGCGAAACGGCCCGAAAGAAACGCGTGGCGGCCGGCGACGGCGATCATGGCGGCGTTGTCGGTGGTGAAGCGCGGGGGCGGAAGATAGACCCGCCAGCCGCGGCGGGCGCCTTCGGCCGTGAGCGCGGCGCGCAGCCCCGAGTTGGCCGACACCCCGCCGGCCGCCGCAATGGCCCGGATGCCGAACCGGCGCGAGGCCTCGGCCAGCTTGAAGATCAGCGTGTCGACGATGGCGCGCTGCAACGACGCGCAAAGGTCGGCCCGGTTGTCGTCGACGAACGTGGGCGAGGCGGCCACGGCGTCGCGCACGAAATACAAAAACGACGTCTTGAGCCCGCTGAAACTGTAATCCAATCCCGCGACGCGAGGCCGGGCGAAAGCGAACCGCCACGGATCGCCCTCGCGGGCCAGACGGTCGATCGCCGGGCCGCCGGGATAGGGCAGGCCCATGACCCGGGCGCACTTGTCGAACGCCTCGCCCGCGGCGTCGTCGATGGTCGAACCCGCCGTCTCCATCCCGTCGGGCGAGCGAACAACCACGATGCGCGTGTGGCCGCCCGACACGAGCAGGCAAATGAACGGGAACGGCGGGTGGGCGAGCTCCTGCCCCGGAAGGTCGATGAAGTGCGACAGGATGTGGCCCCGAAGATGGTCCACCTCAACCAGGGGAATCCCGTGCGACAGCGACAGACCCTTCGCGAACGACACCCCGACAAGCAGCGAACCCAGCAATCCCGGGCCGCGGGTGAAGGCGATCGCGTCGAGATCGGACACCCCCACACCGGCCTCCCTCAGCGCGGTGCCGACCACCGGGACGATGTTCTGCTGGTGGGCGCGCGACGCAAGCTCGGGAATGACACCGCCGAAACGAACGTGGACATCCTGTGAGGCGATGACGCCCGAAAGCAACGTCGTACCCCTCAAAACCGCCGCCGAGGTGTCGTCGCACGAAGATTCGATACCCAAAATTACAGTCCCGCCGTCCATATAGCCCGAAAATAGTTACTTTTGTGAATTCGATGCGCAAAGTTATAAAAAATGTCGTGAAAACCGTCGTGGCGGCGGTAAGCGGATTGCTGTTGGCGGCGCTGGCGCTGCCGTTGGGGTTGTCGCTTCTGGCGAGTGTCCCGGCGGTGCAGAACGCGCTTGCCCATTGGCTCGCGGGCCGGGTGTCGGAGAGGATCGGCACCACGGTCTCGATCGACCGGGTGAGGATCGATCTCATCAACCGCGTCGGGGTGGAGGGTTTCTACGTCGAGGACTTCGGCGGCGACACGCTGCTCTACGTCCCGCGGCTCACCGCGCCAATCGAAGACCTGGGTCTGGGCGGCGGCACGCTCACCTTCGGTCGGGTCGGCCTCACCGGGGCGCAGCTGTGGCTGAGGAAGTCGCCGACGGATGGGCAGATGAACATAAGCCGGGTGGTGGACTCCATCCGCCGCGGTCCGTCGAACCCCGAGTCGCGGTTCCGCATGCGCATCGGGGCGATCGAGGCCGACAGCCTCACCTTCGGACTGCTCCGTGACGACAGGGAGCGACGCGACACGGGGGTCGACTTCACCCGATTGGTGTTCAGCTGCGTTCACGCGAGCCTCGACGATTTCGAGATGCGTGGCGACACCATACGAATGAATATCAACTCGCTCGGCGGCACGGAACGCAGCGGCTGGACGGTGGGCAACCTTGAGGCGCACCCTCTGGTGGTGTCTCGCGGGTCGGTGGCGCTGTCGGATGTCGGCATCCGTTCCGAGGGTTCCGATATGCGGCTACCCTCGATCCGGCTCGCGAGCGCCGACAGGCAGTGGGCCGACTTCGGCGAATTCTCCGACAGCGTGGCGATGGGCATAACGATGCGTCCGTCGCGCGTGACGAGCGAACTGGTTGGGGTTTTCGTCCCGGCGGTGCGGGAATGGGGAGTGGTTTTGGACGACGTGACGCTCTCCACCCGCGGGGTGCTGGCGCGATTCGAGGGGGAGATCGAGCGTGCGCGCACGCTCGGCACGACCTTCGCCCTCGACTTCACGAGCCGCGGACTGCCCTTGTTCCGCGAGGCGCACTTCGACGTCAGACTCAACCGGTTGGAGAGCAACGGGGGCGATGTGGCGACTCTTGCCCGGTCGATGACTGGGGATGAACTTCCGTCGGGGCTGGCGACGGTTATCTCACGGCTCGACGGGCTTACGCTGACGGGCGGGGCATCGGGGGCTTTGAACGATTTCGCCGCCACGGGAGCCCTGCACACCGCAGCCGGAGAAGCCGATCTTGCGGCCCGCATAACCACAAAGGGGGAAGATAGGAATGTCTCGATGGACGGCCGTCTCACCACAGGCCGCTTCGACCTCGGCCGGGCGCTGGCTCTGGATGATCTTGGAACCGTCTCGGGGGTTGTTACGGGCACCCTGGAAACTAACCGTGTTACCGGTAGCACGGGCACAGGGAAAACGATTCGTGGCACCGTCAACGGTGAGATCGACGCCCTCGACTTCCGCGATTACACCTACACCGGCATGACAGTGGACGGAAAGATCGATGGTCGGAAATACGAACTGGAGCTAACGGCCCGAGACCCGGCACTGGAGGCCGACCTCGCCGCAACGCTCGACCGAACGGGAACCACGCCGTTGCTGAGAGTCGATCTCGATCTCGCCCGGGCCGACCTCGCCGCAATGCAAATAGACCGCACCGACTCGCTGTCGCTGTTGACAGGCCGCCTCGGAGTGAATGTCGCCGGTAGCGGAATGGACGATGTCAACGGCAAGGTGGAACTGCACAATGTGGCCTACCGTTCCGGAGGCGGAGAGGCGGCGATGCCCCTTGTTACCCTGACCGCGCGCAGCAACGCCGACGTCAAGACGCTCTCGCTGACCTCCGATTTCGCCGACGCCGAGTTCCGCGGCCGCACCGGTTACCGCGATATGCGGGCTTACCTCGGGGGATTTTTGCGGCGTTACATTCCGATGCCGGGACTCGGGGAGGCGACCGGAGGGCTGATGCTTTCCGGTGGCGGAGACCCCGCCGCAATGTCGAATTACTCGATAGTGACCGTCAACCTCAAGAACATGGAGCCTCTGCTCGACGCCCTTGCGCCCGGAGCTTCCATCGGGCGGAAGACGACGGGCCGATTCATGTTCAATCCCTACACCGGCAGTTTCTCACTTTCGGCCGAAAGTCCGTTCGTGGAGTGGGGCGGGGTGTTGGCCGCGGATATCGAGGTGACGGCCGACAACGCCGCCGACTCGCTCAAGGTTCACGTCTCGGGCAACGACGTCTACTCGTCGCGCGGAGTGGTGAGGCGACTGGAGCTGCACGGCGGGGCGAATAGGGGCAGGCAGCAGGTGGACGTCGCATTCGATGGTCGGGTGTGGCGCGCGTCGGCCGATTCGGTTGGATACGCAGACGGCAGGGTGGGCATCGAGGGGCTGAGTATCTTCCGGGTCGACGTCCCGGGCCAGCGGCTCACCGCTAACGGGGTCGTGTCGAGCCTACCCACGGACACCATGCACGTGAATTTCAACCGGTTCGACCTCTCGCCCGTGAGCAGGTTGTTTCGTGGCCGAGGGATAGCCCTGTCGGGCCGTGCAACCGGATGGCTCGACGTGGCGGCCCTGGCGGGCAATCCCGGCATTGACGCCGACATAGAACTGCGCGAGATGGTGGCCGAGGGCCGCGCCGCGCCGCCCATGCGTTTCGTCAGTCGACCCGCCGACGCCGGAGGGGTGCGCTTCGGGCTGGTCAACGAACGGTCTGGCGAGCATCTGCTGGGCGGATCGCTCTCGCCGCGCGGAGAGATAGACGCATGGATGAGGCTCGACCAGGTGGACGCCGGACTGCTCGATCCGCTGCTCGACGGTATTCTCGAAAACACACAAGGGGTCACCTCGGCCGACCTGACGCTCGGCGGAACCCTGCGCGACATGAGGGCCGACGGACACATTGACGTTACGAGTCTTGCCACCACCGTGGCCTACACCGGAGTGCGGTACAGCGTTGCCGGGGCGCGCATCGAGGTGAACAACTCTGTTCTCGATCTCCCTCTAACCCCCGTTTCGGGAACCGATGGCGGAGGAGGCAGCGGCACACTCGGCATGAGGGTCGATCTGGGAAACTTCCGCGACATAACCGCCGAGGTGGAGGCGCACACCGACCGAATGCTCGTGTTCGACACTGACCCCGGCGATAGCGATGCGTTCTACGGCCGGGTCTTCGGCACGGGCTCGGCCACGATCCGGTCGGGAAGGATGGGAACGCGCATCGACATCTCGGCGCGCACCGACGCCGGAACGCAGTTCCATCTGCCGCTCAACGCCAAGAGCAACGTATCGTGGGCCGACTTCGTGGTCTTCGCCAATCCCGGCGCCACGGTCGACACCACCGACGTGCTGGCACGCAAGAGGCTCGCCTACGAACGGCGTCTGGCAGGTAACAACGCCCCGGGAGTCGCCGGCGCCCGGCGGCAAAAGCCGCTCGAACTCAACCTTACGGCCAGCGTCACCCCCGCCGCCGAGGTGCACATGCTCATCGACCCCAATCTGGGGCAGGGCATCACTGGACGCGGTGAGGGGGTGATCGACATGCGCATCAACCCTGCGAGCGACATATTCACCATGACGGGCGACTACACCATATCGAGCGGCCGGTTCGAATTCTCCATGATGAACGTGTTCAACAAGACCTTCGAAATAACGCCGGGCAGCACCCTGCGCTGGAGTGGCGCCCCCGACAACGCGCTGCTGGCGATCGACGCGTCGCTCAGAACGCGCACCTCTCTGTTGCCTCTTACGGGTGTGACGAGCAGCGGGCTTGTGTCGGGCCGTTCGGTGGCCGTCGACTGCATAATCCGCCTGCGGGAGAGCCTCTCCGACCCCGAGATCACGTTCGACATATCGCTCCCCTCGGCCGACCCCGAGCAACGGCAATTGGTTGAGGGGGTGATGAACACCGGCGAGCTAAAGAGCATGCAATTCCTGAGCCTGCTCACCACAGGTTCGTTCGCCGCCGACAACTCCATCACCGGCCAGGGGGCCAACGCGGGGGTGGCGGCGACGGGTGCCGTGGGATTCGACATCCTCACCAACCAGTTGAACAACTTCCTGTCGAGCGACGACTACGACATATTTTTCAGATACCGCCCGCAGGACAGTTTCTCGACGGGCGAGGTCGACATGGGGTTCTCCACCGGGTTCTGGGACAACCGGCTGCAGCTTGAGATCGAGGGCAACTGGGTGGACGACCGCGCAGCCACCAGCCCCGGAGTGAACAATGCCTCGAACCTAACGGGCGACGTGTCGCTGACATGGGTGATAGACCGTGCCGGAAACCTGCGCCTGAGAGCCTTCTCGCAAACCATTGACCGCCGCGACGAGAACAGGGGCCTTCAGGAGAGCGGCATCGGCATCCATTATAAAAGGGATTTCAACACGATAGGCGATATTTTCCGTCGAAATAATATTAATTTTGCCCCGAACGCCGTTAACACTAACAAGAGGAGAAGAAACAGTAAATAAAACGATAGAACTTATGAACATGTTTATGCAGGCCGCGGAAGGCGCGGTCGAAATTGCGGAAGGGATGGATGTGTCCGCCGCCAAAACAATGAAATTCTGGGACCTCTTCACCTCCGGCGGATGGCTCATGTGGGTGCTGCTGCTGTTGGGCGCACTCGCCGTGTTCCTGTTCGTGGAGCGCTTCATTGCGATCCGCAAGGCCTCCAGGATGAACATGGGCTTCATGAACCGGATTCGCGAACGTATCTCCGACGGCAACGTCGCCGGAGCGCTGGAATCGTGCCGCCGCACCGACAGTCCCATCGCCCGCATGATCGAAAAGGGGATCGAACGCATAGGACGGCCCATGCCCGAGATACAGAACGCGATCGAGAACCAGGCCAACCTTGAGGTGTCGAAGCTGGGAGTTGGACTGCCCTACCTGGCGATGATCTCGGGCGGCGCGCCGATGATCGGGTTCCTCGGAACGGTGATCGGCCTTGTGGCCGCCTTCATGAAGATGGAGGGAATGGGCGGAACGGTCGATATCAGCGTGCTGGCGGGAGGGATGTATGTGGCGATGCTCACCACCGTGGGCGGTCTCATTGTGGGTATTCCCGCCTACTTCGGATACAACTACCTCGTGGCGCGCGTCGACAGGCTCATCTTCCAGATGGAGGCCAACTCGATAGCGTTCATGGACATTCTCAACCAGCCCGTTAAGTAGTCATGGCGATCCGAAGAGTATCGAAGGTAGAGAGCGGGTTCTCGGCGGCGTCGATGACCGACATGGTGTTCCTGCTGCTGATGTTCGTGCTGATGGCCCTCACGCTGGTCAATCCCAACGCGCTGAGGCTGGTGTTGCCCAAGAGCGACAGCCAGGTCACCGAGCGTCCCTACACCACGGTGTCGGTCACGGCCGACGGCCGGTTCTTCGTCGAGAGCACACCCGTCACGCAGTCGCAGCTGGAGGTGGCGTTGCAGGAGAAGCTTGCCGGCAAGGAGACCCCGCTCGTGTCGCTGCACATGGACGAGAACGCACCCGTGAAGTATCAGGTGGAGGTGATGAAGATCGCCAAGAACAACAGCTACACACTGATCCTGGCAACCTCACCCGAGTAGGAGATCATGCGATATTACGAACAGGACGACCGGCGTGGCCGGAGATGGGCTGCCGCGGGGGTGGCGGTCTACTTCGTGCTGTGTGTCGGCGTGATGTTCCTGACCCACACCATAACGCTGCCCGAGCCGGAGATGGGCCTGTTGATCGACTTCGGCGACGGGGACACGGGCGTCGGCGAGTTCGATCCCAACGTCGGCGACGTGGACGTGCGTCCCGCCTCGCCGCCCGTGCCGCCCGCGACCCGGCCGCCGGTCATAACCACCGACGACCCCGCGGTCGACGTAACCGTGCCCGAACCGCGGCCCGCCCCGCAGCCGGTGCCGCCCGCACCCGAGCCCGTGCCGGCAAGGCAGCCCGACAGCCGGGCCCTCTTCCCCGGACGGACCGAGGGGAGCGGAGCGACCTCGCAGGGGACCGCCGGAGGCGAAGGCAACCAGGGCTCGCAGGAAGGTTCGCCCGGAGGCAGCGCTACCGAGGGCGGCAACGGATCGTCGGGGGGCTTCAGCCTCGCGGGCCGTTATCTGGTGGGCAACCTGCCGCGCCCGGCCTACAACGCCGAGGTCGAGGGGCGGGTGGTGATCCGCATCACGGTCAACGCCGCGGGAGCCGTCACCGGAGCCGTGTACGAACAGGCGGGGTCGACCACAAACCACGGCGAGCTTGTGTCGGCGGCACGCGTCGCCGCGCTCCGCGCACGTTTCACCCCCGACGAAGCCGCCGAGGTGCAGACCGGAACGATAACGTACATCTTCAGATTGAATTGAGCCGTGCCCCCGCGTGACGACCGAAAAGAGCTCTTGACAGTTTTAAGGATTTGTGTTATTTTCGCGGGTAGTGATGCAAGATTCGGCGGTCTT
>JAITWC010000134.1 GCA_031285485.1 Alistipes sp. | reverse complement strand
ACGCGCCAACAACCCGGCCCGCCTCTCCTCCGACGCCTGCTCCAGAACCACGAGCAGCGGCAGGGTGATTTTCTGTTCCTGAAGATCGTTGCACGCCGGTTTCCCGGTGTCGGTCAACGTGTCGTAGTCGAGAATATCGTCGCGAATCTGGAACGCCATCCCGACCCACTCGCCGAACGACCGCATCGCCGCCACCCTGTCGCGCGGCGCCCCCACCGACAACGCCCCAACCCCGGCGCTGACGCCGAACAGCGTCCCGGTCTTCTTACGGATAATGTCGAGGTATATCTCGCGGGTCATTAAGAGCGACTCGCTCCCGCGGCTTTGCAGGATCTCGCCCTCGCACAGCTCCGACATTGCGCGGATCACATAGTCCACAATGTCATACTGTCCGCTGTCGAGCCCCACGGCCATGCTTTTGGCCAACAGCAGGTCGCCCGCTATCACCGCCCGCCGCGAACCCCAGAGCGCCCTCACGGAGGGTTTCCCGCGCCTCAGATCGCTCTCGTCTATCACGTCGTCGTGTACGAGCGACGCCGCGTGCACCATCTCCACCAACATAGCCCCGAGGTAGCTCCTCAGGCCGAGACCCCGCTCGGGCGCGGGCGAGTTCATGGCCGCCGACAGCAACACCGTAACGGGCCGGAACCCCTTCCCTCCGCTGTCGAGGATATAGCTTATGATCCCCTCGATGGCTTCGTTGGAGGAGGTCATGTGCCTTGACAGGAACCGTTCGTATTCATCGGCCTCACCGGCGATCGGCCGTCGTATGTCGTCGGAGATATTCATAGCGCCCAAAAGTTAAACCGGACAAAAATAACCAAATCCCAACAATTTTGCGTAATTTTGTGGCAGTAAGATGGTAAAGTTCAAACAATGAAGAAAGCAATCCTCAAAGCGTTACCCTACCTCGCGGCCGTTGTCGTGTTTTGGTTGGTGAGCGCGCTCTATTTCTCGCCGCAGTTCGGCGGCAACACCCTGCCGATGGGCGACGTGACGATGTACGGCGGCATGAAGGCCGACATCTCGGCCCACCGCGCCGCCACGGGCGAAGACCCCCAGTGGACGGGCGGAATGTTCGGCGGAATGCCGGCCTACCTCATCACGGTGCAGTATCCGGCCATGATCCTGCGCGACGGCGCGCAATGGATGCTCAGCCTGATGGGCGAACCGGCCGCGCTGATGTTCCTGGCGATGGTAGGGTTTTGGATCATGCTTTTGCTGTGCGGCGTGAACCTGTGGGTCGCGATCCCATTCGCGCTGGCCTACGGACTTTCCACCTATAATATACTGATAATCGAGGCGGGCCACATCACAAAAATGCGCGCAATGGGCTACGCTCCCATGCTCGTCGGCGCCATCGTCTACACTTTCAGGCACAGGATGTGGCTCGGCGGAGCACTGTCTGCGCTGTTCGGGGCACTGCTGATAGCCGCCTCCCACCACCAGATCACGTGGTACTTCCTGCTCGTGGTAGCAGCGTTCTGGATCAACGAGTTTGTTGTCACAGCCCGCACAAAAAGCATCTGGCGCCAATTCTGCATCCGTACAGCCGTACTCGCCGGAGCTGCGGTACTGGCCGTGGGCGCCAACTTCACCCACCTGTGGTATACCCTCGAACACTCACCCGAGACCACCCGAGGAGGTAGTGAAGTATTGAGAGCAACCACTGCGGATTCGGGCGGGGAGTCAACCGCGACCGGCGGCCTCGACCTGGACTATGCCACGGCATGGAGCTACGGTACGGGCGAGAGTCTCAACATGCTGATACCCAACTTCCGCGGCGGTTCGTCGTCGGGCGGGTTCGGTCCCTACGGTCCTGTGGCGCGCGTCCTCCACTCGGCCGGTTACCTGCCGCAGGAAGCGGCCGACGTCGCCGCCACGCTGCCCGGATACTGGGGCACGCAACCCGGCACCGGTGGCCCGACCTATCTCGGGGCGGTAATGGTGTTCCTTTTCGTGTTGGGGATGTTCGTGTTGCCGGGCTGCCAGAAGTGGTGGATACTGGGTGTGAGCGTGGTTGCACTGCTGCTGGCATGGGGCCGCAACGCAATGTGGTTCACCGAGTTGAGTTTCGTCATCCTGCCCGGCTACAACAAGTTCCGCACTGTGGCAATGGCTCTCGCAGTGTTGCAGTGGAGCGCACCTTTCGTCGCCGCGCTGGTGGCGGCGGGGCTGTGGAAGGGCGAGTTCACCGACCGACGGCGCTTCAACCGCGGCCTCGTGTGGTCACTCGGGCTGACAGGTGGCGTATCGCTGCTGTTCGCACTCGTGGGCGGGTCTGTGTTCGACTTCGCGGCCGCCACCGATCAATATTACGAGAGTGTTCCGGGCCTCCTGGAGGCATTCCGCACCGAGCGGGCGTCGATGCTGACGGCCGACTCGTGGCGTTCGCTACTGTTCGTGGCGCTCACCGCTGGGGTCGTGTGGCTGTGGGCCGGACGGAAAAACTCCGTGCATAATGATGCCAAATCCCTTAAAATCAAATGGCTGTCTGTCGGAGCATTAGCGGTATTGACGTTGGCCGACATGATTCCGGTCGACGTCCGCTTCCTGTCGCGCTACGATTTCGTTCCGCCCTCGGGCGCGGTGATCAAACCCGACGAGGCCGACCGCGAGATCATGGCCGACCCTGAGTTAGGGTTCCGGGTGTTCAACACCGATAATCCTTTCAACGAAGCACTTACGTCATATTTCCACCGTTCGGTCGGGGGCTACCATGCTGCCAAACTGAGGCGCTATCAGGACGTGATCGACCGCTATCTGTCGCGCTATCATCCAGGCGTGCTAGGGATGCTCAACACCAAGTACTTCATTGTCAGCGACCCTGCGTCGGGAGAACGAATGGTGGAGCTCAACGGAGAGGCTCTTGGTGCGGCATGGTTTGTGGACGGGTTGACATGGGTCGACGGCGCGACAGCCGAACTTGAGGCTTTGGACAAGACAAATTTGCGCCGTCGGGCGGTCGTAGATTTAATATTTAGCGAAAAAACGGGCGTTCCGACAGATAATTTATCCGCAAGCGACAATTTCTCAATAAATCTCACAGAATATCGACCCAATTACCTGAAATATGAAACTTCGACCTCAGCCGAAGGAGTGGCGGTTTTCTCCGAGATCTACTACGACAAGGGATGGATGGCCTACATCGACGGCGAGCCAACAGACTATTTCAGATCTGATTACATACTGCGGGCAATGGTCGTTCCGGCAGGCCAACACGTCATAGAGTGGCGATTCCGCGCTCCGCACTTCGCGGCCGTCGAAGGGGTCACTGTGACCTGTTCTTTAATGATTTTGCTATGGCTGGCCTTTTCCGTGTTAATTCGATACATAAAGGCCGCTAAATGATATAAATTTTCTTTGGAAAATGGCTCAGGAAGATAAAAGATTAAAACGGCGAGTCCGAAATTCGTACCTCATCTCGACGGTAAGCATCGCGATGGTGCTGTTCCTTTTAGGATCGACCACTTACCTAATCCTCAATGCGCTTAAGGCCACCGAACGGCTGCGCGAAAGTGTGGTGATCCACGTGATGCTTGTCGACGGACTGTCGGCCGAACAGACCTCGTCACTGCGCACACAGCTTGAAGATCAGGAAATTGTGCGTTCGGTGATCTACATTCCGAAATCAGAGGCGGCTGCACAATTCATAGCCGAGAGCGGCGAGGACTTCACCGCTTTCCTGGGCGACGACCCGGAGGCGAACCCGCTGCCCGACAGTTTCGAAGTGGGGCTGGCGGCGCGCGGATCGGAACGCGAAACGATAGAGGCGTTCGTGGCGGCGACCGAAGCGGCCGATGGAGTAGACGATGTTGTGTATCAGCGCAGTGTGGTGGAGCAGATCGGCACAAACCTTGGCAAGTTCGCCATCGTGCTGCTGCTTTTCGGCGGGGCGCTGATGGTGGTGTCGCTCATTTTACTCAACAACACGATTCGTATGACAATCATTGCTAAACGGCGAATTATCAACACGATGAAACTCGTAGGGGCCAACGCCGGATTCATCATGCGGCCCTTTGTGGCGTCGGCGGCGCTGCACGGCCTCGTGGCGGGTGTCATCGCCACCGGGGTTTTCGCACTGCTGGTTGTTGGGCTTCACGAAGGAGCACCGGGACTTGACTTACTGCGTGGCAATATGTTGCTTGCGGCCATCGCCGGGGGGATGATCGTACTCGGGGTGGTGATGTCGCTTCTGTTCACGGTGTTTGCCGTGCGGAAAGCCACTCGGCAGGAGTCGGTGATGGCGCTTATTTAATTATTAATGATTTAGTGATTAGTTATGGGTAAGTTACGTAAGAACACGGGGGGTGAGGACCTGGAGGGCCGGATGGCTCTCGGACGGCGGAATTATTCGTTGATGCTTGTGGGGCTGGGGATGGTGATCCTCGGATTTTTGCTGATGTCGGGCGGCGGCAGCGATGACCCGGCGGAGTTCAACGAGGCTATGTTCAGCTTTCGGCGCATCACCCTCGCGCCGATAGTAGTCATTGCGGGATTCGCCCTTGAGGTATACGCTATCATGTGGCGGCCAAAGAGATGAAAGGTCGAGAACGGCACGATCGAAATGAACGGAACAACCGGGATGACAGCCGGGAGAAGATCACCGTCGCCGGAAGTGAGGACGCGGCGGAGATTCTCGGGCTGCAAAAACGGGCCTTCGTGACCGAGGCGCAGGCGCACGGGAATTGGGACATAGAACCGCTGCGGCAGACCCTCGACGAGGTTGTGGCCGACTTCGGGTCGCACATCTTCCTAAAGGCGATGGACAGCGGCGGGGCGATCGTCGGCTCGGTGAAATTCCGCGCGTTGGACGGGCACGTGTGGGTCGGGAAGTTGATCGTCGACCCCGCCTGCCGCGGGCGGGGTCTGGGTCGCAGGCTGCTGGCCGAAGTGGAGGCGCTCAACCCCGGGGCCGGGCGGTTTCAACTCCGCACCGCCGCGTCGAGCGACCACAACATCCGGCTCTACGAGTCGGTCGGCTATCGCGTAGTGAGGGAGTTTCGCGACCCGGCGCAGGATGGGTTAGTGATGGCGGAGATGGTTAAACCTTTTTGACAATGAGTATTTTAGAGGCAATCATATTGGGCATTGTGCAGGGGTTGGCGGAGTTTCTGCCCGTGTCGTCGAGCGGGCATTTGCAGATCGCCAAAGAGGCGCTCGGGGTGACTTTGACCGACAATCTTACGTTCGATATCTCGCTGCACGTGGCCACGGTGTTGGCGACCGTTGTTGTGCTGTGGCGCGAGGTCGGGGGGATTTTTCGGGGACTCGGGACGGGGCTTCTGCGCGGACGGCGCAATGCCGAAACCGATTACGCTTTTAAACTTCTTCTGTCGATGGTTCCGGTGGCGGTCGTGGGTTTGCTGCTGCGCGATGAACTCAATGCGATGCTTGCTTCGCCTGCGATCCTGCCGATTGTGGGGTCGATGCTGCTCCTGACGGCCGGTCTGTTGGTATTTGCGGGGCGTGCTCGTGAAAAAGAGAGCCGTAACGGGTCGATTTCGTGGCGCGACTCTCTCATAACAGGAGTGGGGCAGGCCGCGGCCGCGATGCCGGGGTTGAGCCGGTCGGGGACGACCATCGCCACCGGGCTGCTGCTGGGCAATCGGCGGGCGGTGGTGGCGCAGTTCTCGTTCCTGATGGTGATCGTGCCGATCCTGGGCGAGGCGCTGCTCGACGTGGTACGCGGGGACTTCTCGGGTGGGACGGGTGTCGGCGCGGCGCCCCTGATCGCGGGTTTCGCGGCGGCCTTCGCCGTGGGGTGCGCGTCGTGCAGGTTCATGATCGGGATGGTGAAACGCAGCCGTCTGGTTTGGTTCGCCGTCTACTGCGCCGTCGTGGGTGTGGCCACCATAATCTATTATTTCGCTTAGGTTTGTTATCTTTGCCCCGCGGGAATCCTCGCAACGCGCTGAAAGGGCTCGACGTAACAATGAGACGGCCGCAGCGACGGTGTCGGGTACGGGGGTCCGCGCGTTTTCGACCTTCACACGTTCTTCGACAGAGTTGAGAGACCGGTTATCGGAACATGGGGCGACCCGTGTCGCGACGGGGGACGCGATCCGGCCCGTTAGCGCGGGAAATCGACACAAAGCGTGGCCGCCGACAAGACCGCAACGGCCAAAAAGACGAAATTGGTGTTTGCATCGCTGATGCAAACGCCAAAAAGCGGAAATTGCTCCTTGCATCGCTGATGCAAAGGCCAAAAAGCGAAATTTGCTCCTTGCATCGCTGATGCAAACGCCAAAAAACGGAAATTGCCCCTTGCATCGGCGATGCAAACGCCAAAAAACGAAATTTGCCTCTTGCATCGGCGATGCAAACACCAAAAAACGAAAATCGCCCCTTGCATCGCTGATGCAAACGCCAAAAAGCGAAAATTGCTCCCTGCATCGGCGATGCAAACGAGCATCGACGATGCGATGCTCACCGACGGAGGCCCGCGTGTCGCCGCGACAGCGGCGGGGCGGGAAAGCCGACGGAGGTAAACACCCCAAAGGCCAGGCTCCGGTAATCTGCGTTTGTCAATCCGGCAAATGCTCTCTTTGCCCTGTTGTCGACCGATTACAAAACAGTAAAAAGGCATCGTCGCTCCGGCCGACGGCAATGGCGGGTGTGCCCCCGAAATAATTTAAAGATAATCCGTGTGGCGGATTCCTCACGCTCGTTCCCGCGGCGTTCCGCCGGTTTTCGTGCCGGGCGGAAATACCCTGGGGAATCCTGTTCTCAACTATGATGAATGATGTTTACGAGAGATTTGAATTTTCCGGAAGGGTTTGTTCTCAACGTCGACAAGCCGTTGGGGTGGACTTCGACCGATGTGGTGCGAAAGATCAGGTGTGCGCTTGAGAGGATCGGATGGCGGCGCATCAAGGTGGGGCATGCGGGGACACTCGACCCGCTTGCAACGGGGGTGCTGATCGTTTGTATCGGCAAGGCCACCAAGCGGGTCGAGGAGTTGCAGGCCGGGCGGAAAGAGTATGTGGCCGACATGGTGCTGGGCGCCACCACGGCCAGTTGGGATCTGGAACACCCGGTCGAGGGCGATTTTCCGTGGCGGCACATCACGCGGGGGGATGTGGAGCTGGCGCTGCGGAAGCTCACCGGGGAGAGGTTGCAGATGCCGCCGGTCTATTCGGCGAAAAAAATGGAGGGACGCCGCGCCTACGAAATGGCGCGCGAAGGCGAGGAGCCGGAGATGAGGCGGGCGCTCGTCAATATCTATGAGATGGAGTTGCTGGAGTGCCTGTTGCCCGCGGAGCCGCGGCTCCGCGTGAGGGTGGAATGCAGCAAGGGGACATACATCCGGTCGCTGGCCCACGAGATAGGGCTGGAGCTCGCCTCCGACGGATATCTGGAAGGACTGAGGCGCACCCGCAGCGGGAATTACGGAGTGGAGGATGCCGTGGAATTGGGGGAAATCGTAAAAATTCTCGCCGGAACGAAACAAATTTGATTTTTTAACGTACAATATCCGTTTGGCGTCGTTAAAGAACGCGGGGCCGCATCTTTCACACTATGAAATTATCGCAATACACCTATCCCTTCGTTCCGGAACTTCTGGCTAAATACCCCGTCGAAAACCGCGACGAAAGCCGGCTGATGATCGTCAACCGCAAAAACGGCAAGATCGAACACCGCGTATTCAAGGATGTCATCGACTGTTTCGGGACCGACGACACATTCGTTCTCAACAACACAAAGGTGTTTCCGGCGCGGCTGTACGGCAACAAGGAGAAAACCGGCGCCCAGATCGAGATCTTTTTGCTGCGCGAGCTCAACAACGAACTCAAGCTGTGGGACGTGCTGGTGGATCCGGCGCGCAAGATCCGCATCGGCAACAAACTCTATTTCGGCGACGACGACCTGCTGGTGGCCGAGGTGATCGACAACACCACCTCGCGGGGGAGAACGCTTAGGTTCCTGTTCGACGGCACAAACGAACAGTTCAGGGAGGCGCTCTACAAGATGGGCGAAACGCCGCTGCCCAGGTGGGTGCGCGACAAGGTGGAGCCCGAGGACGAGGAGCGCTACCAGACCATCTACGCAAAGCACGAGGGAGCTGTGGCCGCGCCGACGGCAGGCATGCACTTCTCGAAACACCTGCTAAAGCGTATGGAGATCAAAGGGATCAACCGCGCCGAGATCACGCTGCACGCCGGACTTGGTAACTTCCGCACCGTGGATGTGGAAGACCTGACAAAACACAAGATGGACTCGGAACATATCTCGATCTCCGAGGAGGTAGCCGAGGCTATAAACGCCACTAAACGCGGCGGAAAAAAGATCGTGGCCGTGGGGACGACCGTGATGCGCACCATCGAGAGCTGCGTGTCGACCGGGGGGATGATAAAGCATTTCGAGGGTTGGACGAACAAGTTTATCTTTCATCCGTATGAGTTTACGGTGGCCGACGCGATGATCTCGAACTTTCATCTGCCCCACTCCACCCAACTTATGATGGTGGTGGCCTTCGGCGGATACGACCTTATGATAAAGGCGTATAAAACCGCTATCGACGAAGGATACCGCTTCGGCACTTACGGCGACGCGATGCTGATTTTGTAAATATAAATCCGTACCTTTGCACTGTGAGCAAGAATAAAATATTGTATGTCAGCTCCGAGGTATTTCCTTATCTGCCGGAGAGCGTGATGGCGACCAGGCAGCGGACGCTGTCGCAGGCCATGCAGGAGTATGGCGGCGAGATTCGCACTTTCATGCCCCGTTGGGGAACGATCAACGAACGGCGAAACCAACTGCACGAGGTGATACGCCTGAGCGGTATGAACCTCATTATCGACGACAACGACCATCAACTCATCATCAAAGTCGCCTCGATACCGTCGGTCAGGGTGCAGATCTACTTCATCGACAACGACGACTATTTCCACCGCAAAGCAGCACTCGCCGACGAAAACGGCGAGATGTTCGCCGACAACGACGAGCGGGCGATATTCTTCGCGCGGGGGGTGTTGGAAACTGTTAAGAAGTTGAGGTGGGCGCCCGGCATCGTTCACTGCCACGGGTGGTTCTCGTCGATAGTGCCGATCTATCTGAAGGGAACTTTCGCCGGCGATCCGGTGTTCCGCGGAAGCAAGATCGTGGTGTCGCTCTACAACGACGGTTTCACCGGTGCGCTCGACCTCGCAACGAAACAAAAAATAGAGAACGAAGGGATGAACGACCCGAAACTCGAAATTCTCGATACGCCGTCATACGAAAATCTGATGAAGCTCGTTACTGACTATGCCGACGGCGTGGTGTTGGAGGAGAATCTCGACAACGTGGCCATTGCCGAATATGCGCGCCGGAGCGGAAAACCGGTACTCGACTGGGACGGCGACCGGCAGAGCCAACAATACATGGACGTATACCACACATTCTATGAGACTTTGCTCAAGAAATAACTACATATCGGTTGCCGCGACGCTCGTCGGAGCGGCAAGCCTGGTCGGGACGGCCGGATGCACCGAGGTGGACGACCGGCTCGGAACAGGACTGATACCGAAGAACCAGCGGATGGAGATCGAGGTGACATCGCCCGGCAACGGAATTAAAACCTATCTCTATCGCGCCGACAGTGTGATCTCGTCGAGAACCGGATCGGCGTGGTTCGGACGGACGAACGACCTCGAGGGTGTGTTCGGTGCACAGACCAGCGGCGTGCTGTTGCAGTTCCAGCCCTACGGGACACCTTACGAGGATGCAGAGGGGTACGGGTTGGATCCGATCATAGACTCGGCCGTGATACTTTTCACCGTGACAGGTACGAAGGGCGATACGACCCAGGTGCAGAGATTCGACGTGTGGGAGGTGGACGACAGCCGCGAGGCGGTGAAGCTGCACAGGGATTCGTCGTACTACTCTAACTTCGACGCGGAGAGGGTTAGGGGACGTAAACTTTTTGAGTTCTCGCACACCGGCAAGGGCAGCGTCTATTCGAGGCTGTTTCCCACCGCCGCGGGACGGGAACTGCTGAATGAGTTGGTGACGATGCCGTGGGTCGACTATATGAACGACTCGCTGTTCAGCAAGAGATATCGTGGATTTGTGGTGGCTCCGGCCGAAGGATCGCCCACTGCTGCGGCGCTCTACGGCACGAACCTGTTGGCGTCGGGGTTTCAGTTGCATGTGCGCAACCACGACACGCTCGACCGTTCGGCGATCTATGACACGTTAAGCACGCTGTTCACGTTCAGCGACGCATCGACCACCTACACCGACAAGGGCGGAAACGCTAAGGGAGAAGACGAGACGCGGAGTTGGGCGAGCCTGTCGGTCAACATGACGAAGTTCGACTACACCGGATCGGTGTTGGGGACGCTCGAAACGCAGACCAATGGTTTCACCGACACACTGCCGACAAGCCCCACGCAGCCGTTGCTTTATGTGCAGTCGATGGGAGGCGTGGGCGGCATGCTGAGATTTACCGACGAGTTGATCGAGGAGATACGCAGCCTGCGTTTAAAGATAGACCAGACGACCGGGCAGACTGTGGGCAAGGACCTGTTCATCAATCAGGCCATGATGGGGATATGGGTGGACGACGACTCCGTGGCGGGTCTCGACGGATCGATGGCGCGGATGGGCTGCTATCTGAAACCGCAGACGCTGGCGCCGATACCCGACTACCAATACGCCACGGAACTTTACCGGAACCAATTGGCCGAACAGGAGGGATTGACCGAGACATACACGCTGCCCTACAACGGCTATCTGAACCGTTCGAACGGTTACTATGAAATGGACATCACGTCGTACGTTCAGCAGTTGGCCAAAGAGAAACCCGGTGATCCGCAGTTCCGATACCTGCCGCCCGTGGTCTATCTCGCACCCGAAGCCTACGGGGTGATGGGCGCCGGACAGAGCGTGCTTAGGGGATTCGACAGCGACAAACCTGTCTCGATCAGGATCACATACGCAATCATCGAAGGATAGACATCATCACACAAACCGAATGGGCAGGAATTTAGTCATCGTGGAGTCGCCCTCCAAAGCCAAAACAATCGAAAAATATCTCGGCGCCGACTACTCGGTGCGTTCAAGTATGGGACACATCCGCGACCTCGTTAAGAAGGGGCTCGGGGTGGATATCGAGCATGGGTTCATGCCGAACTACGAGATAGACGGCGATAAGACAAAACTTGTGAAAGATCTGGCCGTCGAGGCAAAAAAAGCGGACGCGGTGTGGCTTGCAAGCGATGAAGACCGCGAGGGGGAGGCCATCGCATGGCACCTGTCGGAGGCGTTGGACCTTCCTGCCGACAAGACGCGGAGGATCGTTTTTCATGAGATCACTAAACCCGCAATTCTTCATGCGATAGAGAATCCGCGGACTATCAACCTCGATGTTGTTAACGCCCAGCAGGCCCGGCGCATTCTCGACAGGTTGGTTGGGTTCGAACTTTCGCCGCTGCTGTGGCGCAAGGTGCGGCCGTCGCTTTCGGCGGGACGGGTGCAGAGCGTGACGGTGAGGCTGATCGTGGAGCGGGAACGGGAGATCATGGGGTTCACGCCGGTCGGGTATTGGCGCGTGGTGGCGGAGTTCTTCAGGGTGGACGACCCGGCTAAGGTGATTTTTAAGGCGGAGTGTTCGCGGCGGTTCGATGCGAGGGCGGAGGCCGAACGGTTTCTGGAGACTTGTGCCGCGGCGGCGTTCACTGTGGCGAGCGCGGAGGAGAAACCCGCGACCAGATATCCCGCACCGCCGTTCACAACCTCTACCCTGCAACAGGAGGCGGGGCGTAAATTGGGTATGTCGGTGTCGCAGACCATGTCGGTGGCTCAGCGGCTTTACGAGCAGGGGCTTATTACTTATATGCGTACCGACTCGGTGAACCTGTCGGCGCAGGCGCTGGCCGCCGCGCGTAAGGAGGTGACCGCGCTTTTCGGAGAGGAATACAGCAACACGAGAAACTATAAAACGTCGTCGAAAGGGGCGCAGGAGGCTCACGAAGCTATCCGTCCGTCGTACTTCGAGCGGCAGAGCATCGAGGGGTCGGCGGCCGAAAAACGGTTGTACGACCTTATCTGGAAACGTACCGTGGCGTCTCAGATGAAGCCTGCCGAGATCGATCGTACCGTGGTCAAGATCGACGTGGGTGGGGCGGCCGAGCATTTCTCCGCTACCGGCGAGGTGATCCGGTTTGCGGGGTTCCTTAAACTTTATCTGGAGTCGGAGGAGGATGGCGATTCGGGTAACGGCGGTAACGGTGGTGGCGAGAACGAGGTGCTGCCAAATATGAGGGTCGGTGAGAGGCTTTCGTCGGCGGTTATCACTGCCACTCAGAGATTCACTCAGCCACCGGCGCGTTACAACGAGGCGCTGTTGGTGAAAAAGTTGGAGGAATTGGGCATCGGGCGGCCTTCGACTTACGCGCCGACCATCTCGACCGTCATCACGCGCGGGTATGTCGTCAAACAGAGCAAGGACGGCGTGCGGCGCGACTACACTCAGTTGACCCTCAGGGAGGGCAGGGTGAGCGAGAAGGATCTGTCGGAGAAGGCGGGCAAGGAGTCGAACCGACTGGCGCCCACCGATATCGGGATGCTGGTGAACGACTACCTCGCGGCGCAGTTCCCCGATATTCTCGACTACAATTTCACGGCGAAGATCGAACGCGAGTTCGACGAGATTGCCGAGGGTAACGAACGGTGGGACGAGATGATCGGGCGGTTCTACGGGCAGTTCCACGCGTCGATCGACGGCGCGTTAGCCACAGAACGTACCGACACCCATCAGACGCGCGTGCTGGGCATCGATCCCGCCACCGGGCGCGAGGTGACGGCGCGGATTGGCCGCTACGGGCCGATGGTGCAGATCGAGGCCGCCGAGGGTGAAAAACCTCGTTCGGCGTCGCTCAAGAAGGGGCAGTTGGTGGTTACGCTCACGCTCGAAGAGGCGTTGGAGTTGCTTTCGCTGCCGCGTTCGCTGGGCCTGCACGACGGCAAGGAGGTGGTGATCGGCGTTGGCCGGTTCGGGCCCTACGTCAAGCACGACGGCAAATTCACCTCGCTCGGCCGCAAGGACGATCCGTATACCGTAACGATGGAGCGGGCGATGGAGGTGGTGCGCGAAAAAGCCACCGCCGGGGAGCCGTTGCACACCTGGGCCGAGGAGCCGGGCATGTCGGTGAAGAATGGCAAGTGGGGGCCGTACATCGCTTTCGGTGGCAGGAACTATAAGCTGCCGCGGGGGGTCGACGTCGCCGCGCTGACGCTGGATGAGGCCCGTAGGATAGTGGCCGAAGCGCCGGACAAAGAGGCTTCCGCAACCAAACGCTCGCGAAGGTGAAACGGATTTTGGATTTTTTGAGCGACCTGCGGGCGAATAACAACCGTGAGTGGTTTGCGGCGAACAAGGATCGCTATCGCGAGGCCGAGGCGCTTTTCGGGGTTTTCGGCGAGCGGCTCGTTGCGCTTGTGGGTGAGTTCGATCCGTTGGTTCGCGGACTTTCGCTGAAGGATTGCACCTACCGGATATATCGCGACACGCGGTTCTCGCACGACAAGACGCCCTACAAGACACACTTCGGGCTGTATATCTGCCCCGGCGGTAAGAAGTCGGGCAATGCCGGATACTATTTTCACATCGAGCCATCTTCGGGTGAAGGCGGGATGATCGGGGGGCACCTGCTCGACGCCGGCATATATATGCCCGAGCCGGCGGTGCTGAGGAGCGTTCGCGACGAGATCTTCGATAACGGCGCGGCGGTGGCTGCGAGCGTATCGTCGGCGGGCAGGGCGGCCGGCTGGGCACTCGATCTTTCCAATTCCCTGAAACGGACGCCCGTTGGTTTTGCCGCGGGCAGCGAGCGGGACGGGTGGCTGCGGCTGAAGGACTTCCATCTCTCCAAGACGATCGACGACGCATACATTCTCGGGCCCGATCCGGCGGAGCGTGCGGCGGCCGATTTCAGGGCCGCTCTCGATTTCATGACGTTGATGAACCGCGCCGCGCGGTTTGCCCACGAGGAGATGTAGGCACGGGCCTCGCCCGGTATCATTCAGCCATCGTTGCGCCCTGCACCGGGCGCGGCACCTGTCCCGAACCGCGCCGCGCAGTGCGCGCAGGTAAATTCGGTCGATTTTCATGGCTTTTTCGGGTTATGAGTTATTAATCATGAGTTATTAGTTGTTGCCTCTTTGGAGGCAA